>CALFSF010000596.1 GCA_937917025.1 uncultured Paraburkholderia sp. | reverse complement strand
ATCGGCGGCGCGCTCAAGCACGAATGGATCGACCGCAAATCGGTATTGAAACGGATGCTGCCGTGACCCACGACGTCGACCTTCCCGTCGAGAACCCGCCCGTGAATTCCGCCGACGCGGCGCGAAGCGCGAAAGCTTCGCTCGAAGGCGCGCTCGCGCTCGCCTCGCCGCGCATCCTGCCGCGTCCGGCGACGATGCTGGGCATGGCGATTCATTGCAGCGTCGTCGCCCTGTGGCTGGTGCTGTTCGCGCGGGCGTTCTTCCTGCACGGCGTCGTCGCGTGGGCGACGGGCATCGCGTACGTGATCTACGACACGTTGCTGCTCGCGTTCGTCACGCTGAAAACGCTGCCGCTGATCCGCCCGATGCTGCCGCCAGCCGCACCGGCCGCGGCAACATACGCGGCCCACGCGGATAAAGCGGCGCCGATGCCGGACATGGGCGTGATCGTCGCGTCGCACAACGAGGCGGCCGTGCTGCCCGTGACGCTCGCCGCGCTGCTGCAACAGACGCACGGGCCCGCGCAGATCGTCATCGCCGACGACGGTTCGACCGACGGCACACGCGATCTCCTCACAGGTCGCTTTGGTCTGGTCGCGCCTGCCGAAGGCGAACTGAGCGCGCCGAGCACGCTGCATCCGAATCTCTACTGGCTGCGCGTGCCGCACGGCGGCAAGGCGCGCGCGCTGAACGCGGCCATCACCGTCATGACGACCAGCACGGTGATGACCGTCGACGCCGACACGCTGCTCGCCGCCGACGCCACCTTCGCGATGCGCGCCGCGTTTGCCGCGAACACCGACCTGGTCGCCGCCACGGGCATTCTCGTGCCGGTCTGCAGCAAGACCACTGCGGGGCGGCTCTTCCAGTTCTTCCAGACGTACGAGTACATGCGCAATTTCATCGCGCGCTTTGCCTGGATGCGCGCGGACAGCCTGCTGCTGGTTTCAGGCGCGTTTGCGTCGTTCCGGCGCGACGCGCTGATCGCCGTCGGCGGCTTCGACCCACAGTGTCTGGTCGAGGATTACGAGCTGATTCACCGTCTGCGCCGTCACGCCGTCGATCACGGCTTGCACTGGGACGTCAGCGTGGTCGGCAATGCGCACGCGCGCACCGATGCGCCCGGCACACTGGCGAGTTTTCTTCGCCAGCGGCGTCGCTGGTTCGCGGGCTTTCTGCAGACGCAGTACTGGAATCGCGACATGACGGGCAATCCGCGTTACGGCACGCTCGGCATGCTGATGCTGCCCGTCAAGGCGATCGATACGATGCAGCCGGTCTATGGGCTCACCGCATTCGCGCTGCTGCTCGCCTTTGTGTTCGGTGGCCACGGCGCGATCGTCATTTCGATCTTCAGCGTGATCGGCGTGAAAACCGCCATCGATCTCGTGTTTTACCTGTGGTGCGTGCATCTGTACCGTCGCTGGACGGGCGACCGCTCGGGCTCGAGCATCGGAATGGCCATGGCCGCCGCGATCGCCGAGCCGTTCACGTTCCAGTTGATACGCCATGCGGGCGCGGCGCTGGGCTGGCTGCATTTTCTGCGCGGCGGACGCGCGTGGGGCAAGCAGCGCCGCACAGGCCTCGTCGCACCGGACGAGCATTGACGATGTGCCGCGCCTGGCAACTGCGGCTGGCAGGCGCGAGCGAGCGCTTTTTAGTGTTTCTGATGCGCCTCGCCACCGATGCCGGGGAAAAACGCGTTCCATGCCGCACGAACGCCCTCGGCCGCCGTGACTTCGGCATCGATGGTCTCTGTTCCGTCTGACCTGGCGGGATCGGAAACAAGGCCACGCCAGTGTGTAAAAACGAGCATGGGTTTCTCGGTCCACTCGCCTTCACTGAACTTCGCGAAGGCCGTGTCTCCGTTGACGAGCTGCACCTCGTACCAGCCCTCGCGCACAGGCGCGTGCTGGTCCAGCGGGAACCATGCAGTTGATTCGATTTCCATATTGACCTCGATGATTCATGGCGTGTGACGTTAGAAGGAGGCATTCTTCGTGCCTGATTTCAAGGGTCGAAATCACCTCCTTCCGCGTTGCGGCGCATCAACCGGCTTCGCGTTCGGCCAGATGAAATTCGATGCCGATCGCCGCGGGCTGTTACGGGCTGCCCATTCATTCACCTGGGCGTAGCGGCTGCTCACGCATCACGCTGCGCGTTGAGGTCAACGGCAACGCCTCAGTCGGCGGGGCCCATCTTCGGCACGTCCTTGTTGCGCGATTTGCGCCACTCCCCGTAAGCGGCCAGCGTTTCGTCGTTCGGCGGATAGGTGCCGCGCAGCGGCGCGCCCGCTTCGATGCGCTCCGTGATGAACGCTTCCATCAGTTCCTGTTCGGCCGCCGCGTGCGCGATTTCCTCGGCGAGATGGCGCGGGACGATCACGACGCCGTCGGCATCGCCAACGACGATATCGCCCGGATACACCGCCACGCCGCCGCAACCGATCGGGACGTTGACGTCGATGGCGTGATGCTTCGCCAGATTCAGCGGCGCGCTCGCGCCCGCGCAGAAAAGCGGCAGGCCGAGCGCGGCGATCGTCGCGCTGTCGCGGATCGGGCCATCCGACACCATGCCGGCGACGCCGCGCATTTTCAGGCGCGTCGCGAGAATCGAGCCGACCGATGCGACGCTGCGTTCGCCACGGCAGTCCTGCACGAACACGCTGCCAGGCGGCGCGGTTTCGATCGCCTTGCGCTGCGGATGGTCAGGGTCCTGAAAAATGCCGACGTGATCGATGTCCTCGCGCGCCGGGATATTGCGCAGCGTAAAGGCCGGCCCGACGAGATTCGGCGCATCGGCGGCGGGCTTCACGAGCGGCACGACGCCCTGGAGGAACACGTTGCGCAGACCGTGCTTGAAGAGTTGCGTCGTGAGCGTGGCGGTGCTGACATGGCGAAGCTTTTCGAGCGCTGCTTCGCTGACGGGGTGTTCGGTCGAAGTCATCGGATGGATTCCGTGGTGAGATTCAGACGGGTTCGCGACATGACATGCCGGCGCGTTTTGCCGGCCGATGTTATCGCTACGATCATGCCCACGCCCGCCAGGGATTACGCGTACGCACGCGCTGTCCGTCGTCGGTATCAAAGCGCAGTATGCTGGCGGCAGCCGTGCTGCGCTTCCGCCAGCGAGCCAACCGCACAGGATCATGACCATGCCCGCCTTCACCGCACCGCCTGCCGTCGTCACAGTGCAAAGCCGTTTCGATTTCGACCGCACGGTACACCTTGTCACCGAGGCACTGACTTCACGCGGCATGACGATTTTCGCCGACATCGATCAGGCCGCCGCCGCGGCACAATCCGGAACGACGCTGCGCCCGACGCGGCTGATTCTCTTCGGCAATCCGAGGGGCGGAACACCGGTCATGCAGGCCAATCCGCACGCCGCGCTGGAATTGCCGCTAAAGATCGTGATCTGGCAGGACGCGCGGGAACCGGTATGCGTCGATTATCTCGATCCCGGCGCGTTGCTCAGCGAGCAATATGGCATCGATTCCGCGCTTACCGGTGCATTCCAGCAGGTCGCGCAGCTACTGGCGCAGACGCTTCAGTAAGAACCGCCGCCCGTCGCGTGGCGTTTGCCGGTCGTTCGCGGATCAGTGAAACGGGTTGGCGAACGAATACATCATCGCGATGCCGGCGCCGATCAGGAAGTTCGCGTCGATCAGTCCGGCGAGCAGGAACATCCGCGTTTGCAGCTCGGTCATCATCTGCGGCTGACGGCCGGATGTTTCGATGAAACGGCCGCCCATGATGCCGATACCGATACACGCGCCGATCGCGCCGAGTCCGATGATGAGGCCGCATGCGAGTGCGACGAACGAGACGTTGGTCATCTGCTTTCTCCGGTGGGTTGCATGGCTCGCTACGACCCGATTCTCGCGAGCCCCACGCGGACGTTCAATTACGTCACAGGTAAGCAGATCGTTGCATCGTTCGCTTACCCTTACGCGACCCGCAGTCCAAGCTCTTCCATCAGCAGCGCGGCCTGCGCGTGCGAAATCGTCGCGCCGCGAAACTGCGCGGCATCCGTGAGGCGCAGGCCACCGAGGTCGGCGTCGCGCAGATCCGCGCCGGCAAAGCGCGCGTTCTTCAACGAAGCATCGCGCAGACTGCCGCCGTTGAACACGGCGTCGCGGAAGTCAGCGCCTCCAAGATCGGCATCGGAGAAATCGAGCTGGGCGAGCGTCGCCTTTCTGAACGACACGCCGCGCAGGTCCGCGCCGATCAGCAGACATTCGCTGAACTGCAAACCGAGCGTGGCAGCGTTTTCGAACGTGGCGCCCGTCAGCTTGCTCTCGCTGAACGATACCGACGCGAGTTTCGCGCGCCGCCAGCTGGTGTTGTTGAGATCGCAGGCGCGAAACGTCGCATCGTGAAGATCGGCGGCGCCAAAATCGGCCTGCCGCCCGCGGCAACTGCGCCAGCGCGTGCCATTGAGCTGCGCGCCGAAGAACGACGCTTCCACCAGCGTGCAGCGCGTGAAATGGCATCCGCTCAGGTCGAGTCGCGAGAGATCAGCCATGTCGAACACGCAGTCTTCGAATGAAGGCGGCGTCGTGGCGCCGCCAAGCAGCGCTTCGAGCGATTCGCGCGTGACGGTTGTCGATGCAACGGGTTGGCTGGTGCTGATTTGACCGGTGCGGCCAGGCGCTGCGTCCGGAAAGAATTCGTGGTTCATTTGAAGTCGGAGTGTGCCGCGCACAATGCGCCGCGCGCGACAGGGATAGGGCGCATGAACCATTTTAACTTCGGCGCACGGCCACGGCCCTGGGCAGGAAATCAGGGAAGTGTTTATATTTGTCGTCCTGCCCGACGACTACCGCCGAAAGCGCATTCCATCGCGCGGCGTCGCCGCTTACCACCCTGCATCAGGAACTCGAGATGACCGATCTTTCCACCTTCCCGATTACAACGAAGTGGCCCGCGCAACATCCTGAGCGTATCCAGCTCTATTCGCTGCCGACCCCGAACGGCGTGAAAGTTTCCATCATGCTCGAAGAAACGGGCCTCGCTTACGAGCCGCATCTCGTCAGCTTCGAGACGAACGACCAGATGTCGCCCGCGTTCCTTTCGCTGAATCCGAACAACAAGATCCCGGCGATCATCGACCCCAACGGGCCGGACGGCAAGCCGCTGGCGCTGTTCGAATCCGGCGCGATCCTGATCTATCTCGCCGACAAGGCCGGCCAGCTGATGCCGCGGGACGCCGCCGGCCGTTACGAAACGATCCAGTGGATCATGTTCCAGATGGGCGGCATCGGGCCGATGTTTGGGCAGGTCGGCTTCTTCCACAAGTTCGCGGGCAGGGAGTACGAAGACAAGCGTCCACGTGACCGCTATGTCGCCGAATCGAAGCGTCTGCTGGGCGTGCTGAACGAGCGTCTCGCCACACGCCCGTGGATCATGGGCGACGACTACACGATCGCCGACATCGCGACGTTCCCATGGGTGCGCAACCTGGTCGGCTTCTACGAAGCGGGCGACCTCGTCGCGATCAAGGACTTCCCGCACGTCACACGCGCATTGCAGGCGTTCATCGCGCGCCCGGCTGTCGAGAAAGGGCTGACGATACCCGCGCGCAAGCCTGCCTGAAGAAGCGTGGCCGCAGCGGGCCGCCCCGCCCGCGCGCGAAAAAAAATGGCCGCTGGAAACCCGCGGCCATTTACCCCCATGCGTGCGGTCCTGAGTCCGCTACGTTTTTTCTTCTGTTTTCGTTTTTCTTCTGGTTGCTTCTTCTTTTCCCCGAACTACCCTTTCCCCGAACTTTCGTTTTCCCCGACTTACTGGCCCCGCTCGCGTCCAACCTCGTGCTTATATTTACTGTTTCGTCACACTTGGTTACGTTTGGTTACAGTCTAGTCATTACGATTTGACGCGCTATTGTCGTTTTCTCTCCCAGGGTTTTCCCTTGGCGACGCGTGGCTGGGCCGCTCCATCGTCGAATCAATCAAATGCCTTGCTGCATTCAATTCGCGGTGCGACATTCATCAGTTGCTGAGAGCCCTTGACCCGCCCGCGGGCCACGAGGCGACCTGCGTTCATACACGTACCGGCGAAGCTATTTTCGAAAACAGACAAGGGGTATGAATGACCGGACATGAAATCCTCCATCCGTTAAGGCCTTTTCTGAAGAATTTCGTCTGGGAACATGGGCACATCGGCACACGTTTTCTCGACTGCACCGATGGCGGCGTGAAATTCGACGAAGGCAAGAAGTCCCGCTTTGCCGCTGAAAAGTATCTGTATGTGCCGCTCGGCAAGGATGCCGAAGACGACCCCACCGCGGAAGGCCCGGCGATCCACGAAGCCGGCCTCGCCCGCTTTCTGCGCGCAGCGCAGATGGGCAAGCCGGAGGAAGCCGGTTCGCCTGCGCAAGTGCAGCGCGCGGTACAGGACTGCGTGGAACTCGGCGTATTCAGCGCCTACCAGCGCGAGGCGCACGCCGCTCACGCACGTTATTCCGAAGAAGCGATGTTCGACGACGAGATCCGCGCGGCGGTGGTGGGCGACATCCGCAGGATTTACGCGCCGATGCGCGAGCAGCTCGCGCTTTATGACTTCACCGTGCTTTACGGGCTGCCTTCGCCGCTCCTGTTCAGCGACGCGCCGTTCATCGACTGGCGCGTGCGCATCACGCCCGCGCTGCCGTTCGTGTCGTTGCCGCTCGGGCCGTATGCATTGCTCGTCGGCGGCTCTTCGGGACGCACGAGCAAGGCGGCGCCCGTGGTATGGAAAGCCGCAAGCGCGCTGGGGCCGCTCAAGGACCATAACCGGCATCAGGTGGAGGGCGCACACCACTGGCTTGTCGCGACCACCGACGACCCGCTCGTCGCCGTGCAGCCGCGCTTCGCGCCGCCCGCCGCAACCCCTTCCCCTGACGCGGCGGCGGGGCCGGCATGAGCGGCGAGCTGCCGATCACCAACGTGCGTCTCGCGGACGGCCGGCACGTCGACATTTCGATTGCCGGCTCGCGCATCGCGCCGATCGGCCATACGCGCTTTCGCACATAACGCGTAAAAAAATCCACGCCACATTCGTTCTACCCATACAGCCATCCTCCTGCATGGGAGCGGAACAGGACAACTGAAGTCCGCGCATGGCGAGCGGACCGCTAGGAGATCCTGATGACCATGCCGCAAAGTTTTCGCAATCCGTTCGTCTCGCTCTACCAGTCTGTCGCGGATCAGGTCGCGCGCGCGAGCAGCAATCTGGCGACGGGCCTGGCGTCGCGGCCCGGGCTGGAAAACGGCCTCGTGCATGCGGCGGAACAGGTGGCGGCGCTCAAGGCAAAAGGCGCGGCGGTGTTACCCGATGCGCCGCCCGACGGCATCGCGCAGGACGTATGGCAGTGCGCGAAGCTGGGTTTCGCCCTCATGGAAGCGCGGGCGCAGGGCGATACGGCTTCGGCACAAAGCATCGAGGACATCATGCGCTACAACGTCTGCGACCCGAACTGGGCAGGCACGATTACCCGTTACGTGCAGTACTTCGGACCCGATGGCAGCCGCGCCAGGATCCCCTATATCCAGCCCGCGACGGTCGGCCCCGTCACCGTTCCGCTCAAGGCGGGCGCCAAGGTCGCGCTGATCGCGGACTGGGGAACCGGCACCGACATCGCCGTGAATCTGCTGAAGGAAGTGGCGCTGCAGAATCCGGATGTCGTGATTCATCTCGGCGATATCTACTACTCCGGCACGGCGCAGGAATGCGACGTGAACTTCAGACGGATCATCGATGCGGTGCTCGGGCGCGACACAAAAGACCTGCCGGTGTACACGCTCTCCGGCAACCACGACATGTATTCGGGCGGCGAGGGTTATTACGGCCTGATCGCTTCGCTAAACGATCACCCGTGGTTGCAGCCGGCCAGCTTCTTCTGCCTGCGTAACGACGACTGGCAGTTCATCGCGATGGACACCGGCCTGCACGACTACATCCCCGTTGTCGGCGAGGACACGCTGACGTTCATCGAGCCCGACGAGGAAGCCTGGATCATCGATCGCTTAGGCGAATTCGACGGCAGGACGATCCTGATGTCGCACCATCCGCTCTTTTCGGCGTTCTCGCAGATCGGCCCGCGCGGTGCCGATGGCACGTTCACCGCGTACAACCCGAAGCTCGCCGCGAGCTATCAGCGCTTCGCGAAAGCCGCGAAGCAGCCGGTCGCCGCGTGGTTCTGGGGCCACGAGCACAATCTGTCCGTCTACGATCCGTTTCAGGGGCTGCAGCGTGGGCGCTGCATCGGCCACGGCGCGGTGCCGGTCTTCGTCGACAACGGCGCGACGCCGTTCGCGCCGATGCCCGGCATCGTCAATCCGCCGAAAGTGGCGGACGTGCAGCTGGGTGTCGAAGGCCGCACGTACATGCATGGCTTCACGATTGTCCGGCTCGGAACCGGCGGCGCCGCAACCGCCGAATACTACGAGGACAACAACGGCACCCAGCCGATATTTACCGAAGACCTGTAGCCGGCATCCGGGAATACGCATCGCCGGAAGGGCGTCATCCCGCTTTGGAACAGCGAAGATTCCACTGACGCAACGCGCGGATATCGCGATCGAAGCCGAGGATACTGATCGACGCCGTATCGAGAACCAGATGCGCGCCAAGGGCCGCCGAATCGCCCATCCAGCAGCCGCCCAGCACGCGCAGGAAATGCGCATGCGAGAAGAGCGCGATGCGCCCCTGCATCGTCAGGAGACGCGAGATCAGCGCGCGGGCGCGCGCCTCCACCTGCGCCAGGCTTTCGCCTTCGGGAATCGGCGAATCCCAGACAGACCAGCCCGGCACGCTCTTGCGGATCTCGGGCGTCGTACGGCCTTCGTAGATGCCGTAGTCCCATTCGTGCAGATCCGGCTCGATGCCGGCATGCTCACCCAGCCCCGCCTCGCGACAGGTTTCGATCGCGCGCGACATCGGGCTCGTCAATACGTGCTCGAACGGCTGCGCGGCGAGCAGCGGCGCGAGCAGTTGCGCCTGGCTGTGTCCGCGTTCCGTCAGCGCGATGTCGGTGCGGCCCGTGTGCTGGCCGGACAGGCTCCACGCGGTTTCGCCGTGCCGGATCAGCCAGAGTTCGACGTGTCCTTCGTAGCGCTGTGGGGTGGCAGTGGCAGTGTTCATGGGAAAACCCTTCTGGACGGAATGAGGTGACCGGCGACACAGGGTGGCACGGCGCGAAACACCGCGATACATCGAATGACACCGCAGGTTGACCGATTCTAAAGCGGCCTGACGAAGCCTGCCGCCGTCGGGCACACGGCATGCGATGCAATCCGTCGCGGTTGCGCCTCGCGTGCGCCATGCATGGATCGCGTGCTATGTTTCCAGTGATCCAGCGCCACCAGACCGCCTGCCCGGAAGGACACACCCCGCTGATGGAGCACGCCTACTTCAAGTTGCTGCATTTTCTGACCGCGAATCCGTCATGGGCGCTGACGGTCGTCGTGCTCGCCGCATTCTTCGAAGCGATTGCCGTCATCGGCACGTTCGTGCCGGGCAGCACCGCGATGTTCATCGCCGGCGCGCTGGTGGGCACGGGCACGCTCAATCTCGGCTGGGTGATGGTCTGCGCGCTCGGCGGCGCCATCGCCGGCGACGCGGCCAGCTACTGGTTCGGCTCGCGTCACAAGACGACGATCGTGCGTCTGTGGCCGTTCAGTTCGCACCCCGGCATCCTGATCGCAGGCCAAAAATACTTCGAGAAACACGGCGCGAAGAGCGTGATCTTCGCGCGCTTCATCGCGCCGATACGGGCCATCGTGCCTGTCGTCGCGGGCATGATGGGCATGTCGCAGCTGCGCTTTTTCGGGTTCAACATCCTGTCCGCGCTACTCTGGGCGCCCGCGCATATCCTGCCCGGCGTGGTGTTCGGCGCTTCACTCGAACTGGCGGGCGCCGTGTCGTTCCGGCTGGTGATCGTCGCGGCGATCTTCGTGGCGATCGGCTGGATGACGTTCAAGCTGATCGGCGTGACCGTCTCGCATGCGCGAAACTGGACCGACGTGTCGCGCCAGCGCATGCTGCACTGGGCGAAACACCACCCGCACGCGACAGGCCGCCTCGTGCTGCGCGTGCTGAATCCGGACAACCCGGCCACGGGTCTGATCGTCGCCATTTCGATGCTGCTGCTGGTGGCGGGCGCGGTGTTCGTCGCCACGATGAACGACGTCGCGCGCGGCAATCCGCTGGTTCAGGTGGACACGTCCGTGTACCGGTTCCTGCGCTCGTTCCACGCTTCGCTGTACGACCGCGCGATCTTCCTGCTTTCGACGCTCGGCAGCGCGCTCACGCTGTCGATCCTCACGCTTGCCGTCGTCATCTGGATGATGTGCGAGCGACGCTGGCGCACGATCCTGTACTGGCTGATCGCCGTGGTGTTCTCGCAGCTGCTGATTCTCGCGATCCAGATTGCGGCGCTCGGTCTGACGACGGCCTCCGTTGCGACCAGCGTGCGGGCTTTCCCAAGCAATCACGTCGCGGGCGCCGTGGTCATCTACGGCTTTCTCGCGTTTCTGCTCGTGCGCCGCGTCGGCCTGCTCTCGCGGATTCTGGTGACCGCGGCAACCGCGGCGATCGTCGCCGCAATCGCGCTTGCGGGCCTGTATTCAGGGCTCTTTTCTTTCTCGGCCGCGCTCGGCGGCGCCGCGCTCGCTGCCAGCTGGGTGTTTCTCGTCGCGCTGACCGCCGTCTGGCGGCATCCTTCAACCCCACCCCCGCGACCGTTCATGCCGCTCGTGTTTCTCGTGCTGATCGGCATTGCCGTGGTCGCGCAGCTGGATGCCACCCGGCGCCATGAGTGGATGAATGCCGCGAAGCCGGCGCCGGCCATCGTCGTGACGACCGCCCAGTGGACCGATCGCATATGGCGCACGTTCTCGTGCTATCGCTCCAGCATGGAAGGCGATCGCCGCGAGCCGATCACGGTGCAGTGGACCGCCACCGCCGCGCAGGTGCGCACGCAACTGTTGAGCCGCGGCTGGGTGGCGGGCACGCCGCTTTCCGCGCGCAGCGTGCTCTCGCTGGTTTCGCCAGACGTGAGCGCCGTGGACCTGCCCGCGCTGCCGAAGCTGAACAACGGCGAACCTTCCACGCTCGTCTTCATCCGCCCCGATGCGGCTCGCGACCAGCGCGACGTCCTGCGATTCTGGCCGACGAACTACGCGGTCGAACATCAGCGCGGCGCGGCGCCGACGCCAATCTGGCTCGGCTCCGTGGTGCATGAACGGCTGCGGCGCCCGACCTGGCCGTTCAACGTGCTCCGTCCGGACCTGCGCGTCGAACCGATGATTCTCGACCGGAGCACCACGTCCTCGTGGAACGATCTGCAGATTGCAAGAAGCACGGGGTGTAACGGCGTGCCGGTCACGCTGATCGCTTCGCGGGCGCAATGACAGCCTGGACGGCGGCCGGGCGCGGCGGCGGATCACGCGGCACAATAAGCAGGATTCAACGAACGGGCCGGCATCCGTTCATCACAGGAGCGAGCAGGTGATCGAGTTTCCCGCAGCGGCGATTGCGACGTGGGGCGCGACGGTGGTGTTCTGCAATGTGTTGCTGACGCGCCTCGGCGCGCCGCTGCCCGCGATTCCCGTACTCATCTTCGCCGGTTCCGCGATCGGCAACGGCACGCTCTCGTTCACGCACATCCTGTGCGCCGCGGTATGCGCCGCGATGCTCGGCGATTGTGCGTGGTTCGCCGCGGGGCGGCGCTTCGGGCATCGTCTCATCGATAGCCTTGCGCGCTTCTCGCTGACGGTCGCAACCGGCGTGCGGCACGCGCGCGCGCTCTTCGAGCGCTTCGGCTTGCCGGTCGTCGCCGTCTGCAAGTTCGTGCCGGGCCTCGCGCTGGTGACGCCGCCGCTGATGGGCACGACCTCCGTCGCCATTTCCGCGTATTTCGCATGGGATGCCGCGGGCACGCTCGCGTGGGCCGCGTTCTGGCTGCTGGGCGGAGCCGCGTTCGAGCAGCAGTTGTCGAAGTTCATGGCTGTCGTCAGATCGCACGGCGCGACGATCTTCGACGTGATCGCCGCCGCTGCCGTGCTGTACGTTGCATATCGCTACTGGCAGCGTGTGAATTTTCGCAGGCGCGTCGCGCATATGAAGGTTTCGCCCGAACAGCTCGACACGATGATGCGCTCGGCGTCGCCGCCCGTCATTGTCGATGCGCGGCCGGAGTCGGTCCGCGACGAAGACCCGTGGCTCATCCCCGGCGCGATGCTGCTCGATCTGCAAGCCACCGAGCCGCTGCGCTCGAGGGTGCTCGCGCGCGAAGTCGTCGTGTATTGCTTCTGCGAAAACGATTCGACGTCGCGGAAAATGTGCGAGCACCTGCACAAGGAAGGGTTTTTTCACACGCGCTCGCTGACCGGCGGTCTCGACGCATGGCGGCGCTGCGGCTATCCGGTCAAGCCAATGCCGCCTCGTATCGAGACGTTTCCCGCGGCGCTGGTGAGGACGTAGTGTCCTCGCTGGCCGTCAGCAGCACGGGAATCGACTTGGAGGTCGGCGTGCCGGCGCCATCGGCCACCGACGACAGCGGCACGAGCGGATTCGTCTCCGGGTAATACGCGCCGAGACAGCCGCGCGGAATGTCGTACTCGACCAGCAGAAAACTGTTCACGCGACGCTCGATGCCGTCGTCCCATACGCTCGTGATGTCGACGCGCCCGCCCGCCTCGAAGCCCAGCATCGCGATGTCGTCGGGGTTCGCGAACAGCACGCGCCGCTGGCCGTAGACGCCGCGATAGCGGTCGTCGAGACCGTAGATCGTCGTGTTGTACTGGTCGTGCGAGCGTGTGGTCATCAGCGTCATCAGGCGCTCGCCGTGCAGCGCCCGCGCGCGGTGAAGCGGCGTGTCGAAGGAAATCGCGTGGACGATGAACTGCGCCTTGCCGGCCGGCGTGTTCCAGATGCGATCGCGGGAAGCCACGCCCAGATGAAAACCGCCCGGCTGCTTCAGGCGCTCGTTGTAGTCCGTGAAACCATCGATCACTTTCGCGATGCCGTCGCGGATCAGCGCGTAATCGTCCGCGTGCGCGAGCCAGTCGACCTTCGCGCTGCCGAGCGTGGCGTGCGCCATGCGCGCGACGATCGCGATTTCCGACAGCAGGTTCTCCGAGGCCGGCTTGTTCATGCCGTACGAGATGTGGACCATGCTCATCGAATCCTCGACGCTCACGCCCTGCGCCACGCCCTTCTGCAGATCGATTTCGGTGCGGCCGAGCGTCGGCAGGATCAGTGCGTCCCGACCGTGAACGAGGTGGCTGCGGTTCAGCTTCGTCGTGATGTGGACCGTCAGCGCGCACGCGCGCATGGCATCCCACGTGCGCGGCGTGTCCGGCGTCGCGATCGAGAAGTTGCCGCCAAGGCCGATGAACACCTTCACCTTGCCGTCGAGCATCGCCTGAATCGTGTTCACGACGTCGAGGCCGTGTTCGCGGGGCGGCTCGAAGTCATAGACTTCGCCGAGGCGGTCGAGGAACTGCTGCGTCGGCTGCTCCTCGATGCCGACCGTGCGGTCGCCCTGCACGTTCGAGTGGCCGCGCACCGGACACAGGCCCGCGCCGCGCCGGCCGATATTGCCGCGCATCATCATCAGGTTCGACAGGATCTGCACCGTCGGCACGGAGTTCTTGTGCTGCGTGAGGCCCATGCCCCACGTCGAGATCACCGCGCGGCCCTTCACGTAGATGTCGGCGAGCTTCAGCACGTCGTCGAACGGCACGCCCGATTCCGCGACGATCGCGTCCCAGCTTTCGGCGCGCAGGTCGTCCGCGAACGAGTCGAAGCCCGCCGTGTGCTCCGCGATGAAATCGACGTCCAGCACGCGGTCGAGATTCGACGCGATCGCTTCGTCGTCGAGTTCGATCACGCGCTTCGCGACGCCCTTGATCAGCGCGAAATCGCCGCCGACCTTCGGGCGGATAAAGACCGAGCTGATTTTCGTGCTGCCCATCGTGATCATCTCGACCGGATGCTGCGGGCTCGCGAAACGCTCGAGACCGCGCTCCTTCAGCGGATTGATCGAGACGATGGTCGCGCCGCGCTTCGCGCACTCGCGCAGTTCGCCCAGCATGCGCGGATGGTTCGTCGCGGGATTCTGGCCGAAGAGCAGCAGCGTGTCCGCATGTTCGAAGTCGTCCAGCGTCACCGTGCCCTTGCCAACGCCGACGGTGTGCGGCAAGCCGCGGCTCGTCGCCTCATGACACATGTTCGAGCAGTCGGGGAAGTTGTTCGTGCCGTACATGCGCACGAACAGCTGGTACAGAAACGCGGCTTCGTTGCTCGCGCGGCCCGACGTGTAGAACGCGGCGCGGTCCGGGTCGTCGAGCTGGTTCAGATGGCGCGCGATCAGCTCGAACGCGGCGTCCCACGAGATCGGCATGTAGCGGTCGCGGCTGGCGTCGTAGACGAGCGGATCGGTCAGGCGGCCATGCTGCTCGAGTTCGAAGTCGGACTGGGTCATCAGGTCGGCCACCGTGAACTGCTCGAAGAGCGCCGGCGTGGCGCGCTTGCTGGTGGCTTCGGCGGCGACCGCTTTCACGCCGTTTTCGCAGAATTCGAACGTCGACGCATGTTCGCGATCCGGCCACGCGCAGCCCGGGCAATCGAAACCGTCCGGCTGGTTCTGCGCGAACAGCGTGCGGTAGTTGCCGCCCGCGACCTTCTCCTTGAGCAGGTTCAACGCCACATATTTGAGTGCGCCCCAGCCTGCGGCGGGGTGCGTGTACGGCTCGATACGAGCTTCGGATTTCTTCATGACCGTGTCGCCGGGTAGACGGATAAGCGGGCGGATGCGCCAATGAAGTGAAGCCTACTGTGTTCCAGAATGAACGCGGCACACAGAAATTGTGAAATTTGGGGAGTACAGTTGGCGAAGTACCGGCTACACTGGCGGCATTGCCTGTCGGGATGCGCCGCGCCGTGAAGCTCTACGAGAAACTCGCCGACGAAATCGAAGCCGCCGTGCGCAACGGCGTCTTCGTGGCGGGCGAGCGCATTCCGTCGGTGCGGCAGGCCAGCCAGCAGCATGGCGTGAGCATCAAGACGGTGCTGCACGCGTATGCATTGCTCGAAGGGCGCGGCGTGGTCGAAACGCGGCCGCAGTCCGGCTATTTCGTGCGCGAGCTGGCCCGCACGCATGGCGCGCGGACAATGTCGCCGCAGGCGCCCGCGGTCGCTTCCGAGGTCGACGTGAGCCGGCTCGTGCTGTCCACGCTTCGCAGCATCCGCACGAACGACGCGATGCCGCTCGGCTCGCCGTATCCCGATCCATCGCTCTTCCCGTGGCGCCGCATCAACCAGTACGCGAACGCGATCGCGCGACGGCACGCGAGCTGGAACCTGATGGACGACCTGCCGCCCGGCAATCCCGAACTGATCCGCCAGATCGCACGGCGTTACGCGGAAAACGGCGTGCCGGTCGATCCGCGGGAAATCATCATTACCGTCGGCGCGACCGAGGCGATCAACCTCAGCCTGCAGGCGGTCGCGAAACCAGGCGACACTGTCGCCGTCGAATCGCCGACGTACTACGCGATGCTGCACGCGATCGAGCGCCTCGGCATGCGCGCGATCGAAGTGCCGACACATCCCGTCGACGGCATCGATCTCGAAGCGCTCGCGCAGATCATCGCGCGCGAGCAGATAGCGGCCTGCATGGTCATGCCGAATTTCCAGAATCCGCTGGGCTTCCTGATGCCCGACGAGCGCAAGCGGCAACTGGTGGAACTGCTGGCTGCGCACGACATTCCAGCCATCGAAAACGATGTCTATCATGAGCTTTACTATGGCGAGGCCCGGCCTTCGACGCTCAAGAACTTCGACACGCGCGGGCTCGTTCTGCACTGCGCGTCGTTCTCGAAGAGTCTGACGGCTTCATACCGGATCGGCTGGGCGATGCCCGGGCGTTATCGCGCGCAGGTCGAAAAGCTCAAGTTCCTGAATACGTTGACGACGCCTTCCGTGCCGCAGGTCGCCGTCGCCGACTATCTGCGTCAGGATGGCTACGACAGGCATCTGCGGCACGTACGTCGGGTGTATCGGCAACAGGCGCGCCTGATGACAGCCGCCGTGCAACGGTTTTTTCCAGCCGGCACGCGCACGTCGGCGCCGCAGGGCGGATATGTGCTGTGGGTGGAACTGCCGGAGCGCGTCGATTCAATGCGGCTCTATCAGGCCGCGCTCACGCGCGGCATCACGATCGGCCCCGGCTACATGTTTTCGACGCGCAACGAGTTTCACCATTTCATCCGGCTGAACTACAGCTACGCATGGACGCCCGCGACGGAAACCGCGCTGAAGGCGCTCGGCGAACTCGTCGCGCAGATGGCCTGAGAACACGCTAAAAAAACATAACGGAGACGCAGATGAACGATGACATCGATCCCGCGCTGATCGCCGTACTCACGCAACTGTGGCGCGCCGCGCGGGAGACGCCGACGCGCGCGTGGTCGCTCGCGAAGCTCTCCAGACAGGCGGGCCTGCCGATGAGCGGCTTGCGCCGCCAGTTGACGTCGCTCGTCGACGGCGGGTTTGTCGAAACGACGTTCGAGGAGGCCGGCACCGGCACGGCGCGTCTGAGCGATGCCGGGCGCGCGTTGTGTGCCGGTCTGTTCGATGAGGACGACGGACCAGTTAGCTGAATGTCAGGAATCCGCCGAAGAAGCGGGCTTATGATTCAACTCGACGCAGCGCCGCACCGGTCTGATGACGCTTGCCGATCGTTCTGACAAAACGCACTAACGTGTTACACGATGTTACGTCAGCGCCTGTCGTGACAAACTGGAATATGCGTACCGAACAATCTTCGGAAAACGACGCGGCGGTTGGTTAGACTTCACTAGCATGATCGTTCCGGTCCCGTGAATCGACGTACCCGGGTCTTGTGGTGCAGCCGCTGTTTTCGGAGGTTGGCATGAGCGAAGTGACGTCCACGCAGCCGAAGCGTTCCCGACGCGGGCGAATCGTGTTCGCGGTAATCGTGCTGGTGCTGGTCGCCCTGATCCTTGTGCACCTGTTGCGCCCGAAGGCGCCGAAGGCCGGCGTGGTGCCGCAAGTCGTGACGGTCGCCGCCGCGACCCTCGGCGAGATGCCGGTGATCCTGAGCGAACTGGGAACGGTCACGCCCGTTGCCACGGTCACCGTGCTGCCTCAATTGAGCGGCTACCTGACTGCCGTCGGCTACCGGGAAGGCCAGGATGTGGCGAAAGGGCAGTTCCTCGCCCAGATCGATCAGCGCCAGTACGAGATCGACAAACAGCAGGCCGAGGCCCAACTGGCCAAGGACGAGGCCGCGCTTGCCCAGGCCCGCTCCGACCTCGCCCGTTACGCGCAGTTGAACGAGCGGAAGTCGATCGCCGAGCAGACCTATTTCGATCAGCGATTCCTCGTCCAGCAGGACGAAGCCGCGGTTAAGGCCGATCACGCCAACATCGCGCAGTTCGATCTCGACCTCGCGTATTGCCATATCACCGCTCCTGTTGCCGGCCGGGTCGGACTGCGTCTCGTCGATCCGGGCAACTACGTGACCGCGTCGAGCCAGCCTGGCATCGCGGTCATCACCACGATGAAGCCGACCACGGTGGAATTCACCGTGCCGCAGAACGCGCTCGCCGGGGTGCTGCAGCGGGTCAATTCCGGCGCGAAGCTGCCGGTCACGGCGTACCGCAGCGACAACAGCACGCTGGTGGCAACGGGGACGCTCTATGCCATCAACAACCAGATGGCCACCAGCACCGGGACGGTCACGCTGCGCGCGGTCTTCGCGAACGACGACGAAGCGCTGTTCCCAAGCGAATTCGTCAACGTGAAGCTGCTGGTCGATACGCTCCAGAACGCCGTGCTCGTGCCGACGCCAGCGGTGCAGAGCGGCGCGCCGGGCGATTACGTGTATCTCGTCAATGCCAACAATACCGTGTCCGTGCACAAGGTCACGCTGGGTCCGAGCGACGGCAAGCATACGGTGATCGCGTCCGGCCTCGCGGCGGGTAACTCCGTCGTGACCGACGGCATGGACCGGCTGAGCGACGGCGCGCCAATCAAGGTCGCCCCGGCGAAACCGCCCACGCCAGCCAGCGCCGCATCGGCCGCATCGACTGTATCCGCCGCATCGGCCGTGTCGGCCGTGTCGGCCGTGTCGGCCGTGTCGGCCTCACCGGCCGCGTCCGCTCCCGGTGCGCCCCAGGGGCCCGCCAGGCGCACGCCGGCCAGTGGCTCGCAAGCCTCGTAAGCGGCGGACGACGAGCCGATGAACCTCTCCCGCCTGTTCATCCTTCGGCCAGTAGCCACGTCGCTGCTGATGATCGCCCTCGTGCTGGTGGGGCTGGTCTCGATGCGCTTTCTGCCGGTCTCCTCGCTGCCCTCCGTCGACTACCCGACGATCCAGGTGCAGACCTTCTATCCCGGCGCGAGCCCGGATGTGATGGCCACCACCGTGACGGCGCCGCTCGAAGTGCAGCTGGGGGAGATTCCCGGCCTGCAACAGATGATTTCCTACAGCTCGGAAGGCGCGTCGGTCATCACGTTGCAGTTCGATCTCTCACTGAGTCTCGACATCGCCGAACAGGATGTCCAGCAGGCGATCAACGCGTCCAGCAGCTATCTGCCGGCCGGCCTGCCGGCACCGCCCACCTATGCGAAGGTGAACCCCGCGGACCAGCCGATCCTCACGCTGGCGGTGACATCCCGCTCGATGTCGCTGACCCAGCTGGAGGATGCGGCCAACAACCGGCTTGCCACGAAGATCTCCGAGGTGCCGGGAGTGGGTCTCGTGAGTCTCGCCGGCGGCAACGTGCCGGCGGTCAGGGTGGAAGCGGATCCGCAGAAGCTGGCGGCCTACGGCCTGAACCTCGACGACCTGCGCACGTTGCTGGCCAACGTCAACGTCAGCCAGCCCAAGGGCAATTTCGACGGTCCGGAGCTGGACTACACGATCAACGCCAACGACCAGATCGCCGACCCCAACGACTATCTGGACACGGTGATCGCTTACCAGAACGGCGCGCCCGTCTACCTGCGCGACGTCGCGCGGGCCACCCAGGCGCCGCAGGACGTCGAACGGGGCGCCTGGTACAACCACACGCCGGCGATCGTGCTGAACGTGCAGCGTCAGCCGGGGGCGAACGTGATCGCCACGGTCAACCAGATCATGAAACAGTTGCCCGCGCTGGAATCGACGCTGCCGGCGGGTATGCAGGTCGCCGTCGTCTCCGACAGCACCGGCGTGATCCGCTCGTCGGTGTCCGACGCGGCCTTCGAACTGGTGCTGGCGGTGATACTGGTGGTGCTCGTGATCTTCGTGTTCCTGCGCAACGTGCCGGCGACCATCATCCCGAGCATCTCCGTGCCGGTTTCGCTGGTCGGCACGCTGGCGGTGATGTACGCGCTCAATTACTCGATCGACAACCTCTCGCTGATGGCGCTGATCATCGCCACCGGCTTCGTGGTCGACGACTCGATCGTGATGATCGAGAACGTCGTGCGCTATCTCGAGGAAGGCAAGAGCCCGCTCGACGCGGCGCTCGAAGGCGCCGGCCAGATCGGCTTCACGATTCTTTCGCTGACCATCTCGCTGATCGCGGTGCTGATCCCGCTGCTGTTCATGGGCGGCGTGATCGGGCGTCTCTTCAGCGAATTCGCGGTCACGCTCGCGGTCACCATCGTCATTTCGGCCGTGGTCTCGCTCACCGTGGTGCCGATGCTCTGCGCGCGCATTCTGCGCGCGCAGGCCCAACGGCACCCGAGCCGCTTCGAGCGCATCAGCGAGAGCCTGTTCGACAAGACCCTCGCCGGCTACGAGCGCGGGCTGCGCTGGGTGCTCGATCACCAGACCCTCACGCTGCTGGTGGCGATCGGCACGGTGGCGCTCACGGCGATCCTGTACATCGTGATTCCCAAGGGACTCTTTCCGGTGCAGGACATCGGCGTGATCCAGGGCATCAGCGTGGCTGACAACTCGGTGTCGTACACGGCGATGTCGACGCGCCAGGCGGCGCTCGCCGACGCCATTCTGAAGGACCCCGATGTCACCTCGGTCACGTCATACGTGGGCATCGACGGCATCAATACCACGCTGAACAACGGCCGCTTCCTGATCAACCTGCGGGCGCGCGACGACCGCTCGCTCACCGCGCAGCAGATCGCCCGGCGCCTGCAGCAGGAGGTGGCCGGGGTGCCCGGAATCAAGCTGTATCTCCAGCCCGAGCAGGACCTCACGCTCGACACCACCGTCTCGCCCAATCAGTACAAGTTCGTTCTGCGGGGACCGAACCAGCAGGCGTTCGATCAGTACGTGCCCGCCCTGATCGCGCGGATGAAGCAGATCTCCGCGATCACCGACGTGACGAGCGACCTGAACAACCTGGGCCTGAGCGTCAATGTCCAGGTCAACCGGCAACTGGCCGCGCGCTACGGCATCACGGCGGCGACCATCGACAACGCGCTCTACGATGCGCTCGGCCAGCGCATCGTCTCGACCATCTTCCAGCAGTCCGATCAGTACCGGGTCATCCTGGTGGCGAAACCCGAGGCGCTGCCCGACCTGCAGTCGCTCGGCAACCTGTATCTGCCGAGCCAGACGAGCAGCAGCGGCCAGGTGCCGCTCAAGGGGATCGCGACGATCACGGTCACGATGTCGCCGCTCGTCATCAGCCATCTCGCGCAGTTCCCGGCCGTTACGGTTTCGTTCAACCTGGCGAAGGACGCGTCGCTGAGCAAGGCCGTGAGCGAGATACGCAAGGCCGAGCAGGGCATGAATCTGCCGCCGTCGATCACGTCCTCGTTCCAGGGCGCGGCCCAGGCGTTTGAAGATTCGTTGCAAAGCGAGGTGTATCTGCTGGTCGCGGCGCTGGTGGCGGTCTACATCGTGCTGGGCGTGCTCTACGAGAGC
>CALFSF010000595.1 GCA_937917025.1 uncultured Paraburkholderia sp. | reverse complement strand
AAGACAAAGAAAAGTAGGTGCCGCCCCGCACAGGGGCAACACTAATAGACCGACACGAATACAAGGAAAGGCCAACAACAACAACAACAAAACCCAAACCCAAACCCTTACTTAGCCACCGGCATGGTGAACTCAGCGCCCTTGGCAATACTGTCAGGCCACCGCTGCATGATGCTCTTGTAGCGGGTATAAAACCTCACACCCTCTTCCCCATAGGCATGGTGATCACCAAAAAGAGACCGCTTCCATCCACCAAACGAATGCCATGCCATCGGCACAGGAATAGGCACATTAATCCCGACCATCCCGATCTCGATCTGCCGCGAAAAAGCACGGGCCACACCGCCGTCGGAGGTAAACAACGCCACACCGTTAGCAAACTCGTTCGAGTTGATCAACGCCACCGCAGAAGCAAAATCCGGCACCCGAACCACACACAACACAGGACCAAAAATCTCCTCCTTATAAATCGTCATGTCGGTGCGCACATCGTCGAACAAGGTCCCGCCCAGGAAAAACCCGGCCTCGTGACCCTCGACCTGATGTCCCCGCCCATCCACCACAAGCTTCGCGCCCGCCGCAACACCCGCCTCGATATAGCCCTCGACCTTCGCGCGATGCGCCGCCGTCACGAGCGGCCCCATCTCGGCCTCTGAATCCATCCCGTTGCGAATCCTCAATGCCTTCGCACGCGGTGTCAGCCGCTCGATCAACTCGTCGGCAATGTGCCCCACCGCAACCGCCACCGAAATCGCCATGCAACGCTCACCCGCCGATCCATATGCGGCACCAATCAATGCATCAACGGCCTGGTCGAGATCGGCATCCGGCATCACAACCAGATGGTTCTTCGCCCCGCCCAGCGCCTGCACGCGCTTGCCACGCTTCGTGCCCTCGGTATAGATGTATTCGGCAATCGGCGTCGAACCGACAAACGACAGCGCACTCACGTCAGGATGCTGCAACAGTGCATCGACGGCCACCTTGTCGCCATGAACGACGTTGAATACGCCATCCGGCAAGCCAGCTTCCTTCAGCAATTCAGCAAGCCGGACAGCAACCGAAGGATCGCGCTCCGACGGCTTCAGCACGAACGTATTCCCGCACGCAATCGCAACCGGAAACATCCAGCACGGCACCATCATCGGAAAATTGAACGGCGTCACGCCCGCCACGACACCCAGCGGCTGACGCAGGTTCCAGTTGTCGATGCCACCACCAATCTGGTCAGTGAAATCGGTCTTCAGCAGATTCGGAATGCCACACGCGAACTCGACAACCTCGATGCCGCGCATCACCTCGCCCTTCGCGTCGGAAAACACCTTGCCGTGCTCGCGCGTGATCATTTCCGCCAGCTCATCGTGGTGACGGTCAAGCAGCTCCTTGAACCTGAACAGAACACGCGCGCGCTTGATCGGCGCAACCTCGCTCCACGCGGGATACGCGGCTTTCGCGGCAGCCACGGCCGCATCGACCTCCGCCACGCTAGCCAGCGGAACACGCGCGCTCACGCTGCCAAGCGCCGGATTGAATACGTCGGCAAAGCGATCGCTCCTGCCCTCAGCCGCGCGGCCATTGATGACGTGGGTCAGCGCGCGAACGCGGGCGCCTTGATCTGTCTCGCTCATGTCTTTCCTCTTGGATGAAAATCGGTACGCGTGCATCGCACACCCGTCTCACCGAAGCGTAATCGTCCCCGCCTCCCTAAATCCAATGAGTTATGCTCAATTGCGATATAAGACAGGCTAATATCAGGATATGGACCTGACTCTGCTCCGGGCATTCGTCACCGTCGCGCGCGAGGGCAATCTGACGCGCGCGGCCGTGCAACTGCATCTGACCCAACCCGCCGTCAGCCTGCAGATCAAGCATCTGCAGGAGACGCTCGGCGTGTCGCTTTTCACGCGCACGTCGCACGGGCTCTCGCTCACCCGCGACGGTCAGGCTTTGCTGCCGCACGCGGAGCGCACGCTCAACGCGGCGAGCGACGTGCAGCGCGCCGCCGCCGCGCTGCGCCACGAAGTGCGCGGCCGGCTGCGCATCGGCACGATCCTCGATCCGGAATTCCTGCGGCTGGGCGGCTTTCTCAGGCAGCTCGTCGAAACCTGGCCGCATATCGAAACGGCGCTGCGTCACGGTATGTCAGGCTGGGTGCGCGACCAGGTTCTCGCGGGCGAACTGGACGTCGGTTATTACATCGGCCAGCCCGCGGACGCGGGAAGTCGCAGCGAAGCGGCGTTCCACGCGCTCACGCTGACGCACTTCAAGTATCGCGTGCTCGCGCCCCCGGGCTGGAAGGACCGCGTCAAGGGCGCGCGCGACTGGCGCGCACTCGCCGCGCTGCCGTGGATCTGGACGCCGCCCGCGTCGGCCCACAACCGGTTGCTGTCGCATCTGTTCGGCGAAGCCGGTGTGAAGCCTGTGAAAGTGGCCGAAGTCGACCAGGAACCGTCGATGCTCGATCTCGTCAAATCGGGCGTCGGACTCACGCTCGCCCGCGACGCCACGGCGATCGCCGAAGCGCACGCTCACGCGCTGACGATCGTCGAAGGCATCACGGTGCCCACCGAGCTCACGTTCATCTCGCTCGCGAGCCGCAAGGACGAACCGGCCATCGCCGCTGCCATCAAGCTGATCGAGCAGCAGTGGACGATATGAGCGCGCCTCATGACAGCCCGCGCCGTGCGGGGTGACGTAAAAACACTGTCACGCGCTTTTTGCTAGATTCGTGTTTCGCGCGCTGCGCAGCGGCCGCCGTCTTTTCGCCTTTTCCGTTGGTCCATCCCGACGCGCTTCATCAGATGACCTGAAGCCGCTCCCCCTCTCTTTCGACAGGAGTCTCACATGGCCCGCAACATCGAGATCAAAGCCCGCGCCCGGCAATTCGACGAACTGCGTGAACGCGCCGCACAGCTTTCGCCGGATGCGCCGCTGATCTTCCGCCAGCAGGACTTCTTCTACGACGTGCCACGTGGACGCCTGAAGCTGCGCCAGTTCGACGACGGCACGCCCGCCGAGCTGATCTTCTATCAGCGCGACGACCGCGACGGCCCGAAGGCTTCGTACTACACGCGCAGCCCGGTCACGAACGCCGAGGCAATGCATTCGCTGCTGGCGACAGCCCTGACCCCACGCGGCATCGTCACGAAGGAACGCCACGTGTAGCTGATGGTACGCACGCGGATTCATCTGGACC
>CALFSF010000594.1 GCA_937917025.1 uncultured Paraburkholderia sp. | reverse complement strand
CCGGTCGCCCAGCGTCATCGCCTCGATCTGGTCGTGCGTCACGTAGACGTTCGTCGTGCCCAGACGTTGATGCAGCAGCTTGATTTCCGAGCGCATCTCGATCCGCAGCTTCGCATCGAGATTCGACAGCGGTTCGTCGAACAGGAACATCACCGGGTCGCGCGCGAGCGCACGGCCCATCGCCACGCGCTGACGCTGGCCGCCAGACAGCTGGCCCGGCTTGCGATCCAGCAGATGCGTGATCTGCAGCGTATTCGCCACGCGCTCGACGATCTGCTTCTGCTCGGCCTTCGGCACCTTGCGGATGTTCAGGCCGAACGAAATGTTCTCGCGCACCGTCATCGACGGATACAGCGCGTACGACTGGAACACCATCGCGATGTCGCGATCTTTCGGCGACAGGTTGTTCACCGTCTTGCCGTCGATCTGGATCTCGCCCTTCGTCACGGTCTCGAGGCCGGCGATCATGTTGAGCAGCGTCGATTTCCCGCAGCCCGAGCCGCCCACCAGAATCAGGAACTGGCCGTCTTCGATGTCGATGTCGACACCCTTCAGAACCGGCACCCCGTTCGGGTAGGTCTTGTACACGTCACGGATGGAAAGGCTTGCCATGCTGTGAATCCTCTAGTCTCTGTACTGCGTCCTGTGCATCCCGCCGGTCACTATCCGCGCCGGCAGGACGCCTTGTTCGGGCCGCCCGCGCCGCGAAAACACGCGCCGGCGGCATGCATTGAGTCGGGTCGGTCAGCCCTTCACCGCACCAGCCGTCAGACCGCGCACGAAATAGCGGCCGGCGATGATGTAGATGAGCAACGTGGGCAGCGCGGCGATAATCGCGCCGGCCATGTCGACGTTGTATTCCTTCACGCCCGTCGACGTATTCACGAGGTTGTTCAGCGCCACCGTGATCGGCATCGAATCGACACCGGAGAACACGATACCGAACAGGAAGTCATTCCAGATCTGCGTGAATTGCCAGATCAGGCAGACCATGAAGATCGGCAGCGAAACCGGCAGCAGGATCTTCGTGAAGATCGTGAAGAATCCCGCACCGTCGATGCGCGCCGCCTTCACGAGTTCAGCCGGAATGCTGACGTAGAAGTTGCGGAAGAACATCGTCGTGAACGCGATACCGTAGATCACGTGAACGACCACCAGACCGGTCGTCGTATTGGACAGGCCGAGCATGCCCTCGAAACGCGCCATCGGCAGCAGGATCGCCTGGAACGGAATGAAACAGCCGACCAGCAGCATCGTGAAGATCGGATCCGCACCGCGGAAGCGCCAGTGCGTGAGCACATAACCGTTGAACGCGCCGATGATCGACGAGATCAGCACGGCCGGAATCACCATGCGCACGGAGTTCATGAAGAACGGTTGCATGCCGTCGCATCGCACGCCGGTACACGCGCCGCTCCATGCCTTGATCCAGGGCGCGATCGTCCAGTGCGTGGGCGGCGTGAGCAGGTTGCCGGTGCGCAGCTGGTCGATGTCCTTGAACGACGTCGACAGCATCACGTACAGCGGAAACAGGAAATACAGGGCAAACAGAATCAGGGCCGCGTAAATGACGGCACGGCTGATCGTCATCTTAGGCTGCATTACGCGTGCTCCTCGATTCCAGATACATCAGCGGCACGAGCACGGCGACGACGGCCGCGAGCATCATGATCGACGATGCGGCGCCGACGCCCAGTTGCCCGCGATTGAACGAAAACGTGTACATGAAAATAGCCGGCAACGACGAAGACGTACCCGGACCACCCGCCGTCAACGCAACGACGAGGTCGAACGTCTTGATCGTGATGTGGCAGAGAATCAGCAGCACGGAGAAAAACACCGGACGCATGCTCGGAATCACGATCTTGCGGTAGATGGTGGGCAGACCCGCGCCGTCCATCTGCGCGGCCTTGAAGATTTCGCTATCCACACCGCGCAAACCGGCGAGGAAGAGCGCCATCACGAAACCGGTGGATTGCCACACGGCCGCCACCACGATGCAGAAAATCGCCTTGTCGGGGTCGCCCAGCCAGCCGAACGAGAAGCTCGTCCAGCCCCAGTCGTGGAACACCTTTTCGAGGCCGATGCTCGGCGTCATGATCCATTGCCATGCCGTGCCGGTCACGATGAACGACAGCGCCATCGGATACAGGAACACGGCGCGCAGCGCGCCTTCGTTGCGGATCTGCTGATCGAGCAGGATGGCGAGGAAAAGACCGAGGCCAATACAGATACCGATGAACGGAATGCCGAACCAGCCGAGGTTGGCGGCCGACGTCCAGAACACATCGTTCTGGAACAGTTCACGGTAGCGGTCGAGACCGACGAAATCGTAGCGTGGCATCAGTCGCGAATTGGACAGCGAAAGATAACCGGTAACCAGAATAAAACCGTAGACGAACACAAGGCTGATCAGGACGCTGGGTGCGAGCACCAGCTTCGGGATATAGCGATCGGCCAGCGCCGCCATCGGCGACGTGCGGCGGGTGACGGAAGCCGTCTTCTTCCCGTTTCCGCTGATAGAAGCAGTCACTACTCGACTCCTGCTGAAACGATGCCGCCGGTTACATCACGCATGAAACGCGCGATGCCGGGCAGGCAAAGGTGTGACTCTCGGTGAAGCATTCAAGGCACTCGAACAACGTGCTGCGATGCTGCTGAAAGAACCCGTGGAGATGTCCGGCACCTGCGTGGACAGGCGCCGGACACGTCACTTCGCTTACTTCGTCTTCGCTGCCTTCGCGAGCGCTGCCACTGCGGTCTTCGAATCTTCCTGCGAGTTCATGAACTTCGTCACGACGTCCGAGATCGCGCCTGCTGCCGCGTCCGGTTGAGCCATGCCGTGTGCCAGCGAAGGCACATAGCCGCCCGACTTGATCGCAACCTGTTCATCCGCGTACGACTTCTTCGCGCAGTCGTCGAACTTGTCCATCGACACGCCGAGGCGAACCGGGATGGAACCCTTGTACAGGCTGAACTGCTCCTGGAAGCCCGGCGACATGATCGTCTTCGCGAGTGCGAGCTGACCCGGCGTGGCCGACTTCTGGCCCTTCTGCTGGAAGAACACGAACGAGTCGACGTTGAACGTGTACGACTTTTCCGTACCCGGCACGGCGGCGCAGACGTAGTCGACACCCGACTTCTTGCCGGCGTTGGCGAATTCGCCCTTCGCCCAGTCGCCCATGAACTGCATGCCGGCCTTGCCGTTGATGACCATCGCCGTTGCCAGGTTCCAGTCGCGGCCCGTGCGGCCCGCGTCGAAGTAGCCCTGGATCTTGCGAACCGTGTCGAACACGCTAATCATCTTGTCCGAGGTGAGCGTCTTCTCGTCGAGATCGACCAGCGCCTTCTTGTAGAACTCCGAGCCTTGCGACAGCACGACGTCTTCCCACAGCGTCAGGTCCTGCCACGGCTGGCCACCCATTGCGATCGGCTGGATGCCGGCGGCCTTCATCTTGTCGGCCAGCGCGAAGAACTCAGGCCACGTGGTCGGCGCCTTGCCGCCGGCCTTGTCCAGGGCGGCCTTGTTGATGTACAGCCAGTTCACGCGGTGCACCGAGAACGGCGCGGCAACGTAGTGGCCGTCGGCGTGCATGATCTTGTCGATTTCCGGCGGCAGGTTCTTCTTCCAGTCGCCAGCCGACGCGTCGATCGGCACCAGCACGCCCTGGGCTGCCCATTCCTGGATCAGCGGGCCCTTGATCTGGGCTGCGCTCGGCGCGTTACCCGAAATCACCTGCGTCTTGAGTGCCGTCATGGCAGCCGCACCCGCGCCGCCAGCAACCGCGAAGTCCTTCCACGTGTAACCTTCCTTCGTCATGTCGTCCTTCAGGACGCCCACGGCTTTCGATTCGCCGCCCGAAGTCCACCAGTGCAGGACTTCGATCGACTCGGCTGCCTGAACTGCCGACACGCCACACATCAGACCTGCGGCGCACAGAGCGCCCATGATCGCGCGAAATTTCATTGCTTATCTCCTCCAGACACCTGAACAAAAAACGGATGCCCCTGCAAGAACAGGGTGCGGTGGTTTGGTCAAACAGGCAAAACCTGGCAGTCGAACGTCGGGCAGCCGATGTGTCTATACATCGCCGGCGCGCCGGTATCCGGCCGCTGGACGCTCACAAGATGAGTGGTTCGGGATGCAACTGACTGTCTCCTCTTTTGATTTTTGCCTGCCCGCTGTGGCGCGTTGCAGACTCGAGGCGGACCGCGCAAGATTTCGGACATCCGCTGCTGCAAGCCGCCCGGTCAACCCGGCCGGCCCATGCAGAAACGCGATGTCCGTTAGCATGCAAGGACGCTTCGCTCATTCGGGAAAACGCGCATTCTCTCTCGACAGCGCACGCTTTTTTTATCGAATTAGCGTTACCTCTTGATTTGGATTGTAGTTAAACTACAATTCAGTGTCAAAAAAAATTTTATCGGACTACGGTCGCCCCTTTTGGCCTCACCGGCGACCCCCAGGACATCGACGGAGACTCATGCAAACCGACTCAAGTTTCACCTTCGTTCTCTTCGGCGGGACCGGCGATCTGTCGATGCGCAAAATCCTGCCGGCACTGTATGAAGCGCACCGTGCAGGCGGCATGCTGGCCGAAAGCGGCCGGATCGTGGCGGTCGCGCGCCACGCGGAAGACCGTGACGGTTACCTGCGGTGGGTCAACGAAAACGTTAAATCGCACGTCTCGAAGAACGGCCTCGATGAAGCCGCATGGGCGAGCTTCCTCAGGCGCATCGACTATGTGAAGCTCGATCTCGGCAAGCCCGAGGACTTCGCGCTGCTGCGCGATGCGGTGAGCGAGCTGCCCGGCATCCGCGTGTTCTATCTCGCGACGGGCCCGTCGCTCTTCGTGCCGATCTGTCGCGCGCTCGCTTCGGTCAGCCTGAACGAAAACGCCCGCATCGTGCTCGAGAAGCCGCTTGGTTATGATCTGCGTTCGTCGAACGCGATCAACGATGCCGTTGGCGAAATCTTCGCGGAAGAACAGATCTACCGCATCGACCATTACCTCGGCAAGGAGCCGGTGCAGAACCTGCTCGCGCTGCGGTTCGGCAATGCGCTCTTCGAGCCGCTGTGGCGCCGCGAATGGGTCGAGAGCATCCAGATCACGATCGCGGAAGAACTCGGCGTCGAGGCGCGCGGCGACTTCTACGACAACACCGGCGCGTTGCGCGACATGGTGCAGAACCATTTGCTGCAGCTGCTTTCCATCGTCGCGATGGAGCCGCCGCATTCGATGGATTCGGACTCGGTCCGCGACGAAAAGCTGCGCGTGCTGCGCGCGCTCAAACCGGTCGACGAACGCGATATCGGCAAGGTTGCCGTGCGCGGCCAGTATCATGCGGGCGGGATCCGCGGAACACCGGTGCCGGGGTATGCGACCGAACCCGGCGTGAAAGCGGACAGCACGACGGAAACGTTCGTTGCGCTCAAGGTGGAAATCGAGAACTGGCGCTGGGCCGGCGTGCCGTTTTTCCTGCGCACCGGCAAGCGGCTCGCGGACCGGGTCGCGGAAATCGTCGTGAATTTCAGGCCGGTGCCGCATTCGGCGCTGGGTTCGCCGGCGTTGCGTCCGGGCGCGAACCGTCTCGTGATCCGGCTGCAGCCGAACGAAACGATCCGTCTGTATTGCCTCGCGAAGCAGCCGGGCGAAGGGATGAACCTTGCCAGCGTCCACCTGGATCTCGCGTTCGACCAGTTCTTCCGCGAAGGCCAGATGGAGGCGTATCAACGTCTGCTGCTCGACGTGATCAACGGCCGCCTCGCGCTGTTCGTGCGTCGCGATGAACAGGAAGCCGCATGGCGCTGGGTTGAGCCTATCCTGAACGAGTGGAGCCGCTCGAACAAGCCGCCCAAGCCGTACGCGGCTGGCACGTGGGGACCGGCGGCGTCGAGCGCGATGCTCGCGCAGCATGGCACGTGCTGGCTGGAAGAAGAGAACTGACGTCGCATTACCGGTCAGGGGCACGCGCAGGTTCGCGTGCCCCTGACCGTTGCAACGCCGCATTTTTGGGAAGTATCGAGCCGGCCGGCGTATCTGGCCTCCGCTTTGCGACGCAGTACATCGCGTATCGCGCACTGGCGGAAAAACAGTTGGCTTGCACCCCGCAAACCTACAAGAAAGCAGCATGGAGGAGAAGTGATCGAGCTTCACGCTTTCGACGACCAGCAAGCCCAATCCGGCGCGCTGGCGAAAGCGGTGGGAGACGCGTTACATGCGTCCCTCGCCGCGCAGGCAAACGCGTCCCAACCTGGCGCGCGCAGGGCAACGCTTGCAGTATCCGGCGGCTCCAGTCCGCGTCCGTTTCTGCAGACATTGTCGACCTGCCCTTTCGACTGGGCGCACATCGATGCGACGCTGGTCGACGACCGCTGGGTACCCGAAACCGACGCCGCCAGCAATTCGCGGCTCGCGCATGAGACCCTGCTGCGCAACGCCGCGGCCGCCGCCGCGTTCTGGCCGCTCGTCGACGCCACGCAGACGCTCGACGCCCACGTCGCCGCGCTGAACGCCGACGTGCTGCGCCGCGTGCCGGACGTCGCGATCCTCGGCATGGGCGAGGACGGCCATACGGCCTCGATCTTCGCCGACGCGCCCGAGTGGGACCACGCGATCACGACGCACGAACGTTTCGTCGCCGTGCATCCGGGCAGTGCGCCGCATGCGCGCGTGAGCTGGTCGCTTTCCGCGCTGAAACAGGTCGGGCATCTGTATCTGCTGATCGCCGGACCGCGCAAGCTGGAGGTGCTGCAACAGGCCGCCGCTGCGCCACAAAAAAATGCCATCTCGAAGTTGGCGAACGACAAGGGAGTGAGACTCGATGTCTACTGGTGTGCAAACTAAGGCTGTCCCGGGCGCGGGCCAGCACGCCGACGGACCGAGGCTGCTCGCGGACATCGGCGGCACCAACGCGCGTTTCGCGCTTGAAACCGGTCCCGGTGAAATCACCCAGGTGCTTGTGTATCCGTGCGCGGAATACCCCGGCGTCGCCGAAGTCATCAAGAAGTATCTGAAGGACACGAAGATCGGCCGCGTGAATCATGCGGCCATTGCGATCGCGAATCCGGTCGATGGCGACCAGGTCAGCATGACCAACCACGACTGGACGTTTTCCATCGAAGCAACCCGTCGCGCGCTTGGCTTCGATACGCTGCTGGTCGTCAACGACTTCACCGCGCTCGCGATGGCGCTGCCGGGCCTGACCGACGCGCAGCGCGTGCAGGTCGGCGGCGGCGCGCGTCGTCCGAACAGCGTGATCGGCCTGCTCGGCCCGGGCACGGGCATGGGCGTATCGGGCCTGATTCCCGCCGACGACCGCTGGATCGCGCTTGGCAGCGAAGGCGGTCACGCGACGTTCGCGCCCGCGGACGAACGCGAAGACATCGTGCTGCAATACGCGCGCAAGAAGTGGTCGCACGTGTCGTTCGAGCGCGTGGCCGCGGGGCCGGGCCTCGAAGTGATCTATCGCGCGCTCGCCGGTCGCGACAAGAAACGTGTGGCGGCCAATGTGGATGTGCCGGAAATCGTCCGGCGCGCGCTCGAGGAAAACGAGGCGCTCGCACTCGAATCCGTCGACTGCTTCTGCGGCATTCTCGGCACGTTCGCCGGCAATATCGCGGTGACGCTCGGCGCGCTCGGCGGCATCTATATCGGCGGCGGCGTCGTGCCGCGGCTCGGCGAGTTCTTCGCGAAGTCGTCGTTCCGCAAGCGCTTCGAGGCGAAAGGCCGCTTCGAGGCGTACCTCGCGAACGTGCCGACGTACGTGATCACCGCGCAGTATCCGGCGTTTCTCGGCGTGTCGGCGATTCTCGCGGAACAGTTGTCGAACCGCGCGGGCGGCAGTTCGTCCGCGGTGTTCGAGCGGATCCGCCAGATGCGCGATGCGCTGACGCCCGCTGAGCGCCGCGTCGCCGATCTCGCGCTGAATCATCCGCGTTCGATCATCAACGATCCGATCGTCGATATCGCGCGCAAGGCCGACGTGAGCCAGCCGACGGTGATCCGCTTCTGCCGCTCGCTCGGCTGCCAGGGTCTGTCCGATTTCAAGCTGAAGCTCGCGACGGGCCTGACCGGCACGATTCCCGTGAGCCACAGCCAGGTGCATCTCGGCGACACCGCGACCGACTTCGGCGCGAAGGTGCTCGACAACACGGTGTCGGCGATCCTGCAGTTGCGCGAGCATCTGAACTTCGAACACGTCGAGCGCGCGATCGATCTGCTGAACGGCGCGCGGCGCATCGAGTTCTATGGCCTCGGCAATTCGAACATCGTCGCGCAGGACGCGCACTACAAGTTCTTCCGCTTCGGCATTCCGACCATCGCGTACGGCGACCTGTACATGCAGGCCGCCTCGGCCGCGCTGCTCGGCAAGGGCGACGTGATCGTGGCCGTGTCGAAGTCGGGACGCGCGCCCGAACTGCTGCGCGTGCTCGACGTGGCGATGCAGGCCGGCGCGCAGGTGATCGCGATCACGTCGAGCAACACGCCGCTCGCGAAGCGCGCGACCGTCGCGCTGGAAACCGATCACATCGAAATCCGCGAATCGCAGCTTTCGATGATCTCGCGCATCCTGCACCTGGTGATGATCGACATCCTGGCGGTGGGCGTGGCGATCCGTCGCGCGATGCCGAGCCCTGAGGTGAGCGAAGCCGTCACCCGCGTGCGCGAACGCGCCGACGACGATTCGACCGCCGTGCTCGACTGGTTGAGCCACGGCGCGGCGTCTTCGGCGAAAGACTGAGTTTTGTCCGTCGCGGGTTGATGTAAAAGAAGTGCCGGTCTCGTCGGGCTCGCTGTTCCGCAAAGGTGTGGGTGAGCCGGGCCGATTACCCGGAATCCCCCGAAACCGAATGGTTTCGGGGGATTTGTTTTTTGCCGGAGATAGTCTGCGGGAGACGGTGAATCGTCTCAATTCCAGCCGTGCAGGGTCGGCAACCCGCCTTCGCTTTCCCGATTTGAATGCTCGTAAAATCGAGCATTAGGCTGATAATGCTCGATTTTACGAGCACGATCTCACGCACGGAAGTTTGACACGCGACGCTTGATGGTCCAATATGCTCGATATATCGAGCATTAGGCGTCTAATGAGCGTTTTAACGAACATGAAAGTTACCCAAGCTTCCAGTCTCTCGCCGCCACTCCTCGAACAGAGCAGGCACCTCGGGGAACTGCTCGCGCGCCTGCGCATCGCGCGCGGCGTCAAACAGATCGACGCGGCCCTGCGCGCCGGTCTGTCGCGCAACACCGCGTACCGCCTCGAACACGGGGATCCCGGTCTTGCCATCGGTCAGGTGCTGCGGTATCTGGACGCCATCGCACCTGGCACGTCACTCGAAATCCTGTATTCGGAAAAAGACCCGGCGCTGGCGGCACTGGCGGCGCGCGAGCGCAAATCCCGGGTTCGCGAGATGAGCGCAGCCGAGCGCGACGAACTCAATTTCTAGCTATTCGCGCCACCCTGCCCTGCTGAAAAAGGAACCCGATGCCGACTCGCGAATCAAGACTGATCGCTTTTGCCAACATTGGCGCGCAATGGGCGCCGTGTGGACAACTCGTCTTGACCGAAGAGGGCTCGAACCTTATCGCATCGAGCTTCGCGTATGGCCTGAACTACCTCAAGCGCACCGATGCCCTGGAGGTGGACCCGGTCAGCCTGAGCATTGCGGACAGGACTTCCATTTCAGGCAAGTACCTGCTGCCGGCCAACGCCCTTAATTTTTTTGGCGGCATCCGCGACGCGGCGCCAGATTCATGGGGGCGGCGCGTGATCGAGGCCAAGCTCAAGGCGCCACCGAACAGCCTCGCTGAATCGGAGTATCTGCTGCACGCGGGAAGTGATCGCGTCGGAGCGCTCGACATCCGTCGCAGCCGGACGGATTTGCCCACGGCGGGCGTGAGCAACTGGCACACCCTGAGCCACCTGATGGAGGCTGCGCAGCGCATCGAGGATGGTCTGCCCATTCCGGCCCATCTGGAAGCCATTTACGTGGAGGGCACCGCGCTGGGCGGCGCGCGTCCGAAAGCCTCCGTTCGCGATGAGCAAGGGGTGCTCTGGCTCGCCAAGTTTGCAAGTCGCCACGACCGGTTTGATATTCCGGGCATCGAGTACGCCGCACTCAGGATGGCGGAAAAAGCAGGGTTGAGGGTGCCGCCTGTGAAAACGCTGATGCTTGGCAAACGTCGCATCATGCTCATCCGCCGATTCGACCGCTACTGGATGGTGCCGGGCGGCTCGCCGGCGCCGCACGCCGATCTCGTCAAACCCGGGTCTGGCGATGGGCGAGTTGAACACCGCTCGGGGTTTGTCAGCGGCCTCACGCTTCTGGCGTGCGACGAGACCGAGTCGCGCGACAAGTCGTATGCCGACCTGGCCGACGCCATTCGGAGATATTGCCATCCGGGCGTGATTCGCGACGACAATGCGGAGCTCTTCAAGCGCATGGTCTACAACATCTTCGTTAGCAACGACGATGACCACCTGCGCAACCACGGCTTCATCTGGGATGCCGCGTTGCCCGGCTGGCGGCTGAGCCCGCTTTACGATGTGCTGCCTCGCGCGAGCAATGCCACCGAGCGCTATCTCCATCTGAGCATCGGCAACGATGGAAGACTGGCCACGCTCGACAATGCCCTCGGCAGCCACGACAAGTTCACGCTATCGCGACGCGCCGCCAGTCAGTTGATTGCGGACATCTGGCGCGTGGTGCGGGAGTGGCGGGTCTACTTCGAGGAATTCGGTATCGACGCCGCGGAGATGGATAAAGCCGCGCCAGCGTTTCGCCACATCGACGATATCTCGACGCCGGAGTTGCGCAAGCTGTTGCCGTGAGATGCCTCACTGAATACGACGGCGACGGCGCTACGTAGGCCCGGCAGTTGCCAACACGTCGGCGAAACGGATAGCTCACGAGACAGCAACGCTTCCCTATCGTGCGATCTCGTACGAAGAAACCGCGCGTCGTCCATTGCGCGGGCCGCGTGCGTCAAACCGCGCTCACGCCAGGCAACGGCCGGTCGTGCCAGCGCAGCACGAGCCAGCGGCCAAGCAGGCACAGCAGCCCGGCCACGCCGATCGTGGCACCCATGCCCCTGGGCGTTCCGTCCTGCCAGAGCCCGACCGCGAGACTCGCGAGCGCGCCGAGCGCGAGCTGCACGGCGCCGAACACCGCGGCGGCCGCACCCGCATTACGTGGATAGCGATGCATCAGTTCGGTCGTGCAGTTGGCCGACAGCAGCCCGACCACGCCGACCACGAAAAACAGCCCGGCGACGATCGACCACAAGCCGCCCCATCCCGTCAGGCACACCAGCGCGACGAAGAACGACGCGCCGCAACTGATGGCCGCGGCCACCGAGATCATCGGCATCGGGCCGTGCCGGCCGACCATCCGCGTATTCATGAAGTTGCCGAACATGATGCCGATGATGTTCAGGCCGAACAGAAACCCGTAGTCCTGCGCCGAGACGTGGAAGTATTCGATGTACACGAACGGCGTCGCGGTGATGTACGCGAACATCGAAGCGAACGCCATGCCGCCGCACAGCATGTGGCCCCACGCGACCGGATCGCGCAGCAGCTTGCCGTACGCCGCGAACGACTGCAGCACCGCCGAACCCGCGCGCTTCTCACGCGGCCAGGTTTCCGGCACGCGCAGGAACGCCGTCACCGCGCAGACCGCGCCGAACATCGTGAGCGCGACGAACACGACGCGCCAGCCGCCCAGCAGCAGCAACTGGCCGCCGATCAGCGGCGCGAGCAGCGGCCCGATCGACGTGACGATGGCCAGCATCGACAGCACGCGGGCGGCTTCGGCGGGTTCGTGCGCGTCGCGGGCGATCGCGCGCGCCAGCACGGATGCGGCGCCCGCGCCGAGCGCCTGGACGAAACGGAACATCATCAGCGAGCCGATCGAGAACGACAGCGCGCAGACCGCGCTCGCGAGCGCATACATCACGATGCCGCCGAGCAGCACGGGCCGGCGTCCGAACGAATCCGACAGCGGGCCGTACAGCAGCATGCCGATCGAGAAGCCAAACATGAAGCTCGTCAGGGTCGACTGCGCGGCGCCCGCGCTGACGGCGAATGCCTGCGCGATCGACGGCAGGCTCGGCAGGTACATGTCGATGGAGATGGGCCCGCATGCGGCAAGCGCACCGAGCAACAGAATCAGCCGGCGATCGGGCCGGCCTCTGGCAGCGAGAGACATGAAAATCCAGATGAAGCGGCCCGCGATGGCAATCCGCGAGCGGCCGAACGACGGGGTTGGGGGTCTGCGCATTGTACGCGACGCTTAAAGCGCCGTTCGTGATCCGTCCCTTCTGATCGGCCGCCGGCTCGCGGTTTTCAGGCGGAGCCGGGAACGACGGGCTGGTCAACGCGCGCAAAGGCGTCGTGATCCCGCGCGACGCGTTGCGCACGCATCCGCTTTCGGTCCAGACGTGGGACGCGCAAAGCTCGGGCACGTCCATCAAGCCGCTCGCCGAAGGCGCGCTGGAAAAACGCTGGGCCGAACTCACCGGCAGACGGCCGCGCCCCGACCTGCCGGCGCCTGCCGGACCCGCACGTTCGTCGAAGCGCAAGGCTCGCGCTGTCTGACGCTGGCGGGCTTCCCGTCCGCGCCCGGCCTGAACGACGCGACTCCGGTACAATTTCGTCACCATCCCAGCCGCCGCGACGCCAGCATCGACGGTCACACCGCCGCTTCTCCGTGCGCGGGCCGCACGTCTTCACGATCAGGCAGATCACTTTCAGCAGGTCCAACGTTCATGTCCAGCACCTC
>CALFSF010000593.1 GCA_937917025.1 uncultured Paraburkholderia sp. | reverse complement strand
GCACTTCCGGACCGCCTGCTTTTGCAAACCTGATCGTGCGTGACATGTGAACCTCTTGAACTGGATGGATTGAGACCGGATCCACCTCGGCCTATGCAGCCGCGGTGGCCTCGATAGCCTGCCAGGGCAGGAAATCCGAGTAGTGCTTTTCGTCGCCGCCCCAGAACGCCGCGCGGACATAGGGCGTCAGCGGCAGCCTGTGCTTCAGACGATACGGCAAATCCGGATTCGACGTGAAGTGACGACCGAACGCGACGAGGTCGGCATCGCCCGACGCGATGATCGCTTCGGCGCTTTCGCCGTCAAAGCCGCCGGCCGCGATGATAGGGCCCGCGAAGTGCGGCCGCAGATAGCGCGTTGCGACAGGCGGATGACCGTCGTGAAGCGTGTCGTCGCCCTTGATACGCGGCTCGATCACATGCAGATAGGCGATCTTGTATTCATCGAGCACGCGTGCGACATGGCTGAACGTCGCTTCCGGATTGCTGTCGGCAATGCCGCCCCATTCTCCTGACGGCGAGATGCGCACGCCGACGCGATCGGCACCCCACACCGAAATAAGCGCTTCGACGGCTTCGCGCAGGAAGCGGACGCGGTTTTCGATCGGGCCGCCGTACGCGTCCGTGCGCCTGTTCGTGCCGTCCTGGATGAACTGATCGACGAGATAGCCGTTGGCGCCGTGAAGCTCGACACCGTCAAAGCCTGCATCGAGTGCGCGTTGAGCGGCGACGCGGAATTCCTCGATGATGCCGGGGATTTCCTCGATATCGAGCGCACGGTGCGGCGAGGCGGGCACGAAGCCGTCCTTTGTCAGCGCCACGCCTTCAAATGGCACCACCGAAGGCGCAACTGGATCGACGCCGCCCGTCATTTCGACGTGGCTTTGCCGGCCGCCATGGATGAGCTGCATGAATACGCGGCCACCCTTTGCATGAACGGCGTTCGCAATGGCTTTCCAGCCTTCCGTCTGGCCGTCGTGATAGAAGCTTGCCGCGCCGAGATACGAACGCGCGGGAATCGAAATGCTGACGCCTTCGATGATTTCGAGGCCGCCTTCCGAAGCGCGCTGGCCATAGAAGTCGGCCATCATCGGGCTGGGAATGTCGCCGGGCTGGATGGTGCGCAGGCGAGTCATCGGCGCCAGCACGACGCGATGTGAGAGCGTGTACGCGCCGAGCTTCGTTGATGTGAACAGATGAGCCATGATCTTTCCTTAAGCGGTTAGGGCGATGCGGTGCGATGAGAGATTGCGTCGCGGCATGCGTCGGGCGTTCGCGGCGGCATTGCACCGAATCTCTATGACAATTCATCAATATGGATGACTAACCATTATGCATTTCGATTCGACCGTGAAATCCATATACTGCCGTTCAGTTCAGAGTCTTGATCCGCCGTCGACGCTCAACGTATCGCCGGTTACCCAGCGTGCCGCATCTGACGCGAGAAAGACGACCGCGCCGGCAATATCGTCAGGCTGCGCGACGCGCTTTAACGCCTGCATGCCGAGCGCGGCGTCGCGGCCCGCCTCGGTCTTCGTGAAGCTCGACATTTCGGTATCCACGACGCCCGGCGCGACGGCGTTCACGCGGATGCCCCGCGCGCCGAGTGCGGTGGCGAAATGCCGGACCAGCGTGTCGACCGCGCCCTTGGTGGCGGCATAGGCGGGCAGCGTGCCGAGCGACGCACGGGCTGCCAGCGACGAGAGCATCACCACGCTGCTGCCCTTGCACATCACCGGCAATAGTTGCTGCACGAGAAAGAAGGGCGCGCGCACGTTCACGGCAAAGAGATTGTCGAAGTCTTCCACGGTCGTGTCCTCGATGCTCGCCGCTTTCGAAATGCCGGCGTTCGCCACGAGGATGTCGAGGCGATGCCCGACCACGGCACGCACGCGTTGTGCGAGGGAGTGTGGACCATCCGCGGCACGCAGATCGGCGGCGATTTTCTGGGCGTTGCCGCCCGCCGCGCGGATTTCGGCGACCACCGCGTCCGCCGCCTGTTCTCCGCTGCTGTAGTGAACGAGGACCTGGGCGCCAGCCTTTGCGAGTGCGAGTGCGCTGGCGCGGCCGATTCCGCGTGATGCGCCTGTGACGAGGGCGGTTTTTCCGGCGAGACTGCTCATGACAAGACTCCTGAGTATGGGTTCGGTTAAGGCTTAAGCGCGTTCGTTGTCTTCGTCCAGAAACTGGCTGACATGCTTCACGAAACGCTCTGGATACTGGTAAAGCGAGCCATGATTCGCGTCCGGGTAGATGATCAGCTGCGCATCAGGGATGTGCTGCTGAAGGATCCACGAGTTGATCGAATAGATGATCACGTCGTTATCGCCGTTGACGACGAGTGTCGGTTGCGCGAGCGCGTTCAGATAGTCGTACGGGTTTTCGCGCGAAGCGCCCCATTTGCCGAGCGCGGCGATTTGTGCCGGCGCGACCTTGTCATCGACTTCAGGATCGCGGCCCTCGGTGCGCTGACGGAAACGCTGCAGGAACTGGCGTCCGGCTGCCTGACTCGCCGCCGAAGGCGAGAAGTGCACGCGCAGCCACAGATGATCAGGTTCTTCGTACGTCGCGCCGAAAATCTCCTGCGCTTCCGGTGTCAGCGAGCTCATACCTTCGCCGCTACGCGGGCCCGTACCGACGAGAATCAGGCGGCGCACGAGTTGCGGTTCGGCGAGCGCGAGTTCCTGGGCGATCAGGCCGCCCATCGAAAAACCGAGCACATCGCCCTTCGTGAGACCCAGCGCCCTGATTAACGCCGCGGCGTTGGCCGCCATTTCCCCGATCGACTCCGGCACCTCGCCCGATGAACTGGAAATGCCCGCGTTATTGAACAGGATCACTTCGCGGCTTTGCGCAAGACCGTCGGTGACGGCCGGATCCCAGTGATCCATCGTGCCGGTGAAGTGAATGTTGAACACGAGCGGCACGCCGCCCGTCTTGCCGAACCGGCGAAAGGCGAAGCGGATGCCGTTTGCTTCAACGTATTGCGTCGGTGCGTCCTGATGGGTATGGCGGGTCATGGCGGAACTCCTGTAAGTTGAGTGAACAGCCGGGCTGTCACTTCCCGATTCCTGCGATATAGATGAAAGGCATGGAGCGAATCATCGATCGGGTTTCCGGGTCTGCGCCGCTGGAGCCGCCGTTGTTTCGCTGCCTGAACGGTAATTTAGTGGGGGCTTGCGGAAAATAAAAAGACTTTGTAGGCTGACGGGCATGCCTTTGAGGCATGGTTCACGGAAAGAGAGACCATGGAGCTTCGACATCTGCGGTACTTTGTGGCCGTCGCGGAGGCAGGCAGCCTGACGGTGGCGGCCGAGCGGCGGCTCCATACTTCGCAGCCATCGCTTAGCCGCCAGATCCGCGATCTGGAGGACGAGGTGGGGACCGGGTTGTTCAACCGCAGCGCGCGCGGGGTTGAACTGACAGCGGCGGGCAAGGCGTTTCTCGATCACGCCCGGCTCGCGCTCACGCAGGTCGACGCCGCGACCGAGGCGGCGCGCCGTGCGGCGCGGCCCGCGAAACAGGTGTTTGCGCTCGGCTTTCTGACCGGACAGGAAATGACGTGGCTGCCGCGTGCCATGCAGGTGCTACGCGACGAACTGCCGAACATCGAGGTGACGGTGTCGAGCCATTATTCGCCGGATCTCGCCGACGCGCTCGCGCGGGGCAAGCTCGATCTCGCGTTTCTGCGTGCAGAACCGGGATTCGATCTCGACTATCGCGTGGTCAACCGGGAGAAGCTGCTCGCGCTCATGCCGAGTGATCATCGGTTGACGGCCAAAGCAACGATCAGCCCGGAAGATCTCGTGGGTGAACCCTTCATCATGGCGTCGAACAAGGCGACGGTGCTGCACGGCGTGATCGAGCAGTATCTTCAGCAAAGCGGCGTCGAAGTCACGACGGAACACGGCGTCGACAACCTCGCGATGGCCATGTCGCTCGTTGCTTCCACGCGGGGCCTCGCGCTGATGCCCGAGTACGCGAACAATCTGCTGCCATGGTCGGTCGTCAGCCGGCCGCTCGAAGGGGAGGCGCCCACGGTCGATCTGGTGATCGGCTATAGCAGGGCGAATACGTCGGCCGTGCTCAAGCTCTTTCTTTCGCGCGCGGCGGAACTGGTCATCCAGTAAACGGATGCAATATCGGCTGTCAGCAGGTGTGTCGTTCGAAGATGGCGGCGTGCTGGACCGGGGCGCGAAGAGGTACAACGCCGCTGGATCCGGCGTGGACCGGATTCAAAGCTTGCCAGGCCAGTGCCGGGCAGCGTAACGCGAGGCGTTATCGGGCATCGAGGAAAATCGACGCGTTTACATCGCCCGTTGCGCTGACGCCGGGCGTGACATCCTGTTGCCGGACAGCAAAGAAATCGACGTCTACACCGAGTTGCTGGACATGTCGAAGCCAGTCCGGCATATCGCCTTCACCGCTCCACTCGTTGCCTTTGTGATCACGGTAACGGGGCGTCAGCGGTTTATCCGCTTCGATGGCGGCGGCAAGCATTTCGGTGCTTATTCCATATTCGTCCATGCGCCGGCGAATCCAGACGATCAGGCGATCGCGGGCTTCACCATCAAAATTTCGATGCGGCATTCGTGGCGTGGGTGGCGGACTCGCCACGTGGTTTTGTTTGTGTAAAAGCATGATTATCTTAAACGTAATGTCAGGGGCCGGCCTGCAAGGCAGCAACTCGGGCGATAACCCGATTCATTGCGCCAGTCGTGCTGGCCCGGAGGGAAAAGGAAATATTCTGGAATGCAGAAAATCGGAGGGAAAGCTATGTTTGTCGAGAAAGTAGAACGACATGACAACAGCATACGCTATTCGTCGCGGCGGAGTCATCTGGTCGACATGCTGTTGATGCGGATATACAAAAGAAAAACCGCGACAGTATGGCTAAATGCGCCCAGACTGCGCGGCAGGGCGGTCGCTTTCGCGGCCGGCAAATCAGGAGAGACATGTTGGCAAAGAGCACGATGCGCGGCAATCGGGAGACTAAAAAGCCTAAACAACCCAAGAAGGTGATCGCTCCTGTGACGGGTGTCTCTCCGGCGAGTGCGCCGAAGGCCATTGCGGCGCGCGCACCGGCCAGAAAAAAATAGCAGGCACCCCGGACCATTGAATCAGGCAAATCGATGTTGGCATGGCACTACACTACAGGCCGGAAATTGCAGTACATCACCGCAAGCGGGATGTTGATTCCAGGCAGCACCGGGATTGAACCGCCCGATAAGCCCATTCTCTGGTTTTCGCGAAATCAGCACTGGGAGCAAACCGCCGGCAACGCGTGCCACGATGCCGGACAGCCAGTACGTCGGCTGACGTTGCGGGAAACCTACGCGCAGAGCGGCGGGCTCGTGCGATACGGATGCGACGTTAAACGCCTGTACGCCGGCGAAGCGTTACGGCTAAAAGCACAGGTGAGTCGCGAGGTCTGGGCGGCCCTGCATGCGGCCGGAAAGCAGCAACAGGCCTATCCAGCCGCGTGGTGCGGTTCGGTCGATTCGATCCCGCTTGAGGGCCTGATAGTGAATATCATGAGCGACTCCTTCAAATGGGAGCAGTTCGAGGCAGGCTAGCGTGTTGCCGGTCATTGAACGATCCATGACCTTCACGCGTGCGATGCGACGCTCGCCGCTCAGGAAATCGAATATCGATTCTGCGGTCCGCGGACATATTGTTTCCTCGCGAGTTCGAGAAGCCTTTCGCGAAACTGGTCAAACGCACCGAGTATCGAACGCTCGTCGGAGCCCGCGCCAGGCTGCAGGTTTCTGATCATCGCATCGTCGACCTGGAAGGTGATCTCGCGCGAGTTGTCATATCCCCAGAAACATACGCAATGCCTGGAGGCATCGTAGCTACGACTGGGATTGGGAAATTCAAGCACCACGCTCAGCCTTTCGCGCGTACAACCGAGTAACGCCATTTACTGGCATTCGAATCGATGGTGGCATAACTGGCGCGTCTTTA
>CALFSF010000592.1 GCA_937917025.1 uncultured Paraburkholderia sp. | reverse complement strand
GGCCGATCCAGTTGAACGGACGGAACAGCGTGAAGTTCAGGCCTTCCATGCCGTAACCCCAGATCACGCGGTCCATCAGCTGTTTCGAGCACGCGTAGATCCAGCGTGGCTTGTTGATCGGACCGTAGGTGAGGGCCGATTCATCCGGGTCGAACTGCTCGTCGGAGCACATGCCATAGACTTCCGACGTCGACGGAAACACCAGATGCTTGCCGTATTTGACGGCCGAACGCACGATCGGCAGGTTTGCCTCGAAGTCGAGTTCGAACACGCGCAGCGGCTGCTTCACATACGTGGCCGGCGTGGCGATCGCGACGAGCGGCAGGATCACGTCGCACTTCTTCACGTGATACTCGACCCACTCCTTGTTGATCGTGATGTCGCCCTCGAAGAAGTGCATCCGCTCGTGGTTGACGAGGTCGCCGAGGCGCTCGGTCTGCATGTCCATCCCGAACACTTCCCAGTCGGTCGTTTCGAGAATGCGTTTGGACAGGTGATGGCCGATGAAGCCGTTCACACCCAGAATCAGGACTTTTTTCATGAAGGATGGCGGGAAGAATGAATGAGCTGGGCGAACCCGGCGGGGGTGACGACAGTTTCCTGTCCGTCGCGCTGGTGCCGCAATTCGTGGATCGCGATCGCGCGGCCGTCGCCGCATATCGCAAAAACGGCATTATCGCTTACGTGCAGACCCGGGGGCAAATCCGACTGGATCGCGCCCGGCCGCGTGAGCCGCGCGCGCGCGACGACGAACCGCTCGCCGCCGATCTCGGTGAAGGCGCCCGGATAGGGCGGCGCGACCGCGCGGATCAGGTTGTACACCTGCTGCGCGGGCTTGTTCCAGTCGATACGGCCGTCCTCGGGCTTGCGGCCGCCGAAGTAGCTGCCCTGCGTCAGGTCGTTCGGCAGATGCGGCGCCTCGCCGGCCAGCAGCGCGGGCAGCACGCGCCAGAGCGTCTGTTCGGCCGCGACGGTGGTCTTGTCGAAAACCTGTGCGGCGGTGTCGTCGGGCAGGATCGGCACGGGCGTCTGCGCGAGGATCGCACCGGCGTCGGGCTTCGCGGCCATCTCGTGCAGCGTCGCGCCGGTTTCGGTTTCGCCGTTCAGCACCGCCCAGTTGGTCGGCACGCGGCCGCGGTATTTCGGCAGCAGCGAGCCGTGCATGTTGTACGCGCCGCGCGCGGCGATCGCCAGCAGGTCGACGGGCAGCATATGCCGGTAGTAGAACGAGAAGATGAAATCGGGCCGCGCGGCGCTCACCGCCGCGCGCAGCTCGGGGCTGTGCGGGTCGGCCGGCGTCACGACCGGAATGCCGTGTTCGGCCGCGACGGAGGCGACGCTGCCGAACCAGATGTTCTCGGTCGGGCTGTCTTCATGCGTGACGACGAGCGCGACGTCGACGCCGCGCGCGAGTAGCACCTGCAGGCAGCGCACGCCGACGTTGTGATACGCGAATACGACCGCGCGTGGTTTCATGGTTGCGAGTCCTGGTCGATCAGCGGCGCGTTCTGCAGGTTCTGCACACCCTGAACGACCGTTTGACGCGGCGTCTGCGTGACGGTCGCGCCGTCGCGCTGTTCGAGGATGGTCTGCACCAGATAGCGCGGCCGCGCACGCACCTGCTGATAGATGCGCCCAATATATTCGCCGAGCAGCCCGAGCGCGAAAATGATCACGCCAAGCAGGAAGAACGTGATGGCGAACAGCGTGAACACACCTTGCACTTCCGCGCCGATGATGAAGCGGCGAATCAGCAGCAGCACGAAGAGCGCGGCGGACCCGAACGAAAGAATCACGCCGATGAACGACAGCCATTGCAGCGGCACCACTGAAAATCCGGTCACGAGATCGAAGTTCAGCCGGATCAGGCTGTACAGCGAATACTTCGATTCGCCGGCGAAACGCTCTTCGTGCGCGACCTCGATTTCAACCGGATTCTGCGCGAACGTGTACGCGAGCGCCGGGATGAACGTATTGATTTCGCCGCAGCGGTTGATCGTGTCGATCACCTGGCGGCTGTACGCGCGCAGCATGCAGCCCTGGTCGGTCATCTTGATGCGCGTGATGCGCTCGCGCAGGCGGTTCATCGCGCGCGACGCCTTGCGCCGGAAGAAGCTGTCCCGACGCTGCGTGCGGATCGAGCCGACGTAGTCGTAACCTTCGCGCATCTTCGCGACGAGCTTGGCGATTTCCTCGGGCGGGTTCTGCAGGTCCGCGTCGAGCGTGAGCACGATCTCGCCGCGCGACTGCTCGAAGCCCGCGAGAATCGCCATGTGCTGGCCGAAGTTGCCGTTCAGCAGGATCACGCGCGTCACGTCCGGCCGGGCGCGAAACTGCCCGGCGAGGATGGCGGCGGACCGGTCGCGGCTGCCGTCGTTGATGAAGACCACTTCATAGGTCGTGCCGAGCGCGTCGAGCGCGGGATACAGGCGATCGAAGAGGGCCGCGAGGCCCTGTTCCTCGTTGTACACCGGAATGACGATCGAGACTTCCGGCACGACGGAGTGATGTTCCGTTTGACTCATTTCCGCTTATTTTCCGTATTGTTCGCAAATTTCATTGAGCGCGCGGCACACGCGCGCCACGTCGTCTTCGCTCATCAGCGTGAAGAGCGGCAGCGTGACCGTGGTCGCGCCGAAACGCTCCGCGTGCGGGAACATGCCTTCCCTGAAGCCGCGTGCGCGATACAGCGAAAACAGGTGAATCGCCGGGTAATGCACGCCCGAGCCGATCCCGCGCTCCTTCAGTTGCGCCATGAAACCGGCGCGGTCGAGCGTGAGCTTTTCCAGCGGCAGCGTGATCTGGAACATGTGCCAGTTGCTGTTTTCGAAGTCCGCGAGCGGCAGGCCCACGCCGAGTTTCACCGCGGCGCCGCCTTCGAGGCCCGCGAAATACGCGCGCGCGAGTTTTTTACGCTGCGCGATGAAGCGCTCGAGATGCGGCATCTGGCCGAGACCGACGCGCGCCGCGACGTCCGTCAGGTTGTATTTACCGCCCAGCACGTCGCAGTCCATGCCGTCGAAGCCGGTCCGCGTGATGCCTTGCAGGCGGTACTTCTGCGCGAGGATCGCTTCGTCTTCGTTGTTGAGCACGAGCGCGCCGCCTTCGATCGACGTCAGGTTCTTGTTCGCGTGGAAGCTGAACGACACGATATCGCCGATCTTGCCGATGCGCTCGCCTTTCCAGGTCGACCCGAACGCCTGCGCCGCGTCTTCGATCACGCGCAGCTTGTGCGCGCGGGCGATCTCGTACAGCCGGTCCATGTCGACGGGCAAGCCGGACAGATACACCGGGATGATCGCCTTCGTGCGCGGCGTAATCGCCTTTTCGAGCAGGTCGAGATCGATATTGCGCGTTGTCGGGTCGATATCGACGAACACCGGCGTCGCGCCCGTTTCGATGATCACGTTGCTGGTCGAGACCCACGACGCGGGCGTCGTGATGACTTCGTCGCCTTCCTTCACGCCCGCGATGCGCAGGCCGATTTCGAGCGTCGCCGTGCCGGAATTGAACGTGCGCACCGGACGGCCGCCGCAGAATGCCGACAGCGCGGCTTCGAACTGCTGGTTCTGCGGACCGGTCGTGATCCAGCCGGAACGCAGCACCTCGGCTACGCCCTGAATCGTTTCTTCATCGATTTCCGGACGGACGAACGGTAAAAACGGAACGGTTGACTCGGTCATGAATGCGGTGCTCTATAAAAAGTGTGCAATTTCGCGCTTCGGCGGGTGAAGGCTGGTCCAGCCAGTTGCGCCACGCGCGCCGTGCCATTCCTGCTAGCTTCGCGCCAGCACGACAACGCCAACGAGAATGATGCCGATGCCGACCAGCTTCTGGACCGACATGATTTCGCCGAACAGATACCAGGCGGCGAACGCGTTGACGACATACCCGAGCGAGAGCATCGGATAGGCAATCGATACGTCCACCCGCGACAGCCCCACGACCCACACCGCGACGCTGATCACATAGCAGGCGAGGCCGCCGATGATGGGCGGCTGCGTCGCGAGCCGCCACGCGACAGGAATGATGTTCGCACGGGTGAATTCAAAGTGTCCAACGGCATTCGTGCCCGCCTTCAGCAGCAGCTGGGCGCCCGCGTTCAGCGAAACGCCCGCGAGAATACAGAAAAGGGAAATAGGGTTCATCGGCGAGAAGCGGTCCCGTGGTTGTTAAATGGGGTCACTGTTGCGGTTTTTCCACCGCGGGTTTTTCCACGATCACGCGGCGCGAATCGCGCGCGACGACCTGCATGGGCACATGCTCGGCCGACAGATCGTTGAAACGCTGGGTCGTCATCAGCGCGAGCGCATACGGCTCCGCATCCCAGCGCCGGATCCATTCGGCGATGGTCGGCACCCATTTCTGCGGCTCGACGGTGACGCCGAAATGCAGTTCGTCCGGATTTTCGACCATGATCATCGTGTGACCGACGTAGAACGGCATCGTGTGGTCGAGCACGCCGACCGAGTAGAACGGGGTGTCGGGCGGCAGCTTCGCGATGGCGGCGCGCACGGCCGGCGCGAGCGGAGCGCCCGAGCTCAGGCGGCCGAACACGTCGTGCCCGGTGCCGGCGATCGTGCCGAGCAGCACCCAGGCGGCGGCGAACGTGGCCGTCGCGCCGGCAATACCGCCGCGGCCGCGGCGGTTGATCCAGAGCGCGACGATCGTCAGCAGGAAGGCCACGCCGAGCGCGGCGTACACCCAGACCTGGAACGCGCGGTACAGCTCGTTCGGATTGCGGGCGTCGCCGGCCCGGCTCAGGAAGATCGCGCCAAACGCCGCGACGACGAAAAACACCGCGTAGCCGGCCAGGTGCCGGCGGAACTCATCGCGTTTCAGAAGCGGCAGATACATGCCGATCAGCAGCGCGAGCGCGGGCGCGACGGGCAGCGTGTAGGAGATCAGCTTCGAATGCGACGCGCTGAAGAACAGGAAAATGAACGCCGACCAGACGATCAGCATCATCGGCGGCGCAAAGCCGTTCGGCTGGCGCGGTACGCGCAGCGCGTGCCGGAAACTCTGCACGCTGACCGACAGCCACGGCAGGAAGCCGACCAGCAGCACCGCGACAAAATAGTAGAGCGGACCGGGACGGTTCTGTTCGGGCGTCAGATAGCGCTGGAACTGCTGCACGATGAAGAAGAAATTCAGAAACTCCGGGTTGCGCTGCTGCACGAGCACGAACCACGGCGTCGCGATCGCGAAGAACACGATCAGGCCGCTCACCAGATACAGACGCTTCCAGATCGCCCAGTCGCGCGCGATGAGCGTATAGAGCACGAGCGTTGCGCCCGGCAGGATCACGCCGATGAGCCCCTTCGACAGTACGGCGAGCGCCATCGATCCCCAGCACAGCCACATCCAGAGCCGCACGTGGTTTGCGGGCAGGTTGGGGCGCTGCGCGAGGAGCAGCGAACACAGCGTGACTTCCATCCAGAACGACAGGCCCATGTCGAGCGTGTTGAAGTGGCCCATCAGGTTCCAGTACGGCGCGCTCGCGAGCACGATCGCGGCGAAGACGCCCGTCGCGGCGTTGAAAACGCGCGCGCCGGTAAAACCGATGAGCAGCACTCCCGCAAAGCCCGTCAGCGCCGTGTAGAGGCGCGCCTGCCATTCGCCGAGGCCGAACCACGCGAACGTGAGCGCGTTGAGCCAGGTTTGCAGCGGTGGCTTTTCGAAGTATTTGTAGCCGTTGTAGCGCGGTGTGATCCAGTCGCCGGTCACGAGCATTTCGCGCGCCATTTCCGCATAGCGGCCTTCGTCGCTCGGCAGCAGGTGGCGCCAGCCGAGCGGCACGAACCAGATTAGCGCGAGCGCGAGGATCAGCAGCAGGATCGCGGTACGGTTGAGCGGTAGCCGTGACGGCGTATCGTTCATGTGGAATCAGCCTGTTTGTCTTTGCCGCGCACGCGGCATGGTGAAGTTGAACCCGGCGGCGCCGAACGCGCGCCCCATTCGCACACGGGCATGCGCGACCTGATGGGCACGCGCCAGCCGCCCGCCACGCCTGCCTGTGCGGCGAATGCCGCGCAGTGTACGTCACCGGCGTGACGCGGCCATGGGTACGCCGTGCCAGCTAGCCTTCGATCAGCAATGCGGCCGCGACCTTGCGGCCCTCGGCCATCAGGATGTTGTAGGTCCGGCAGGCAGCCTTGAAGTCCATCGTTTCGACGCCGATGCGGTGCTTCGCGAGGGCGGCCGTCAGGCGCGGATGCGGAAAACGCAGGCGCTCGCCGCTGCCGAAGATGACGACTTCCGGCGCAGGCGCGATCAAAAGCTCGAAATGCTCCGGGCCCAGCGCTTCGAACGAGGAGACCGGCCAGGCAATGACGGGCGCCTCCGGCAGCACGATAATGCTGCCCTGATGGCGCACGAGGTTGATTTCGACGTAGTCGGGCCCGTAACCGGTAACCGTGTTGAGGGCGCCGCTGGAATCCTGATGTAGTTTCAAATTCGTGATCCGGGGGTCGTCGTGGAGCGTGGTGTCAGATGCCGCGTGATGTTGCATGATGCCCGTGCGCCCGCGGTGCCCGCCGGCGGAAGGGCCGCGTGTGCCGGTCGGACCGGCGCGCATTGTAAAGGTTTCGCGCAATTTGACACGAAATAGCCGAAAAGGACCGCCAACGCGGTTGGTGCATTGCGGAACCCGGCCAAAATCCGCTAAATTATAACTTTTTAGCCGCCCGGCGGCGCCCCCTTGCTTCGCGCGTCGCCACAAGCAGCGCCGGAGCGCTCCGCCAGACGGTGGCCGGACGCGATCAGACCGGTTCGTACCCCCGCGCATGACCGGCCCACCCGGGTCCGGCTTCCCGTCTTCAGGCTTTCGCAGTCCGGCTCAGCCTGGCTTATCCGGCTGAAACATCCAGACCAGCCTGTCTGGCCGACCGATGTGGCCTGTTCACCTGGCTGACCTGTGTGGCTCGACCCGGGCGGCTGGACTCATATATGGCTGACTAAATGGCTGATTCCACTGGCTGACCGGCCAGGCGGACCAGCCGGCTGAATTACAGGACCTTGTGCCCGCCGTGAAACCGATTCTGAAATCCAACAAGCTGTTGAATGTCTGCTACGACATCCGCGGGCCCGTTCTCGAACACGCGAAGCGCCTCGAGGACGAAGGCCATCGCATCATCAAGCTGAATATCGGCAACCTGGCGCCGTTCGGCTTCGACGCGCCGGACGAAATCATCCAGGACATGATCCGGAACCTGCCCGCTTCGTCGGGCTATTCCGATTCGAAGGGCGTTTTCGCCGCGCGCAAGGCGATCATGCACTACGCGCAGCAGAAGAACGTGCAGGGCGTCGAGCTCGACGATATCTTCATCGGCAACGGTGCATCCGAGCTGATCGTGATGGCGCTTCAGGGCTTGCTGAACGACGGCGACGAAGTGCTGCTGCCCGCGCCGGATTACCCGCTGTGGACCGCGGGCGTGAGCCTCGCGGGCGGCACGCCGGTGCACTACATCTGCGACGAATCGAACGCCTGGATGCCCGACCCGGACGACATCCGCGCGAAAATCACGCCGAACACGCGCGCGCTCGTCGTGATCAACCCGAACAACCCGACCGGCGCGCTGTATTCCGACGCACTGCTGCTGGAACTGATCCAGATCGCGCGCGAACACGGCCTCGTGATTTTCGCCGACGAGGTCTACGACAAGATCATCTACGACGGCAAGACGCACACCGCGATAGGCGCATTGTCGGAAGACGTGCTGACGGTCACGTTCAACAGCCTGTCGAAGAGTTACCGTTCGTGCGGCTACCGTGCCGGCTGGATGTTCATTTCGGGCCTGACCGGCGAAAACCGTCGCCGCTCGAAGGACTATATCGAAGGGCTCGGCATTCTGGCCTCGATGCGGCTCTGTCCGAACGTGCCGGGTCAATACGCGATCCAGACGGCGCTGGGCGGCTATCAGAGCATCAACGACCTGATCGTGCCGACCGGGCGCCTCTACAAGCAGCGCGAACTCGCGTACGACATGCTGACGTCGATTCCTGGCGTAACCTGTGTGAAGCCGCAGGCGGCGTTGTACATGTTCCCGCGCCTCGACCCGAAGATGTACCCGATCCAGAACGACCAGCAGTTCATTCTCGACCTGCTGCTCGCGGAGCGTGTGCTACTCGTGCAGGGCACCGGTTTCAACTGGAACGCGCCGGACCATTTCCGCGTCGTGTTCCTGCCGAACGTCGACGATCTGGCGGACTCGATCAACCGTATCGCACGTTTTCTCGACAGCTACCGCAAACGGCATACGGCATAAGGCCAGGTGTTCAGCGCCATCGCCGCCCGCCATACTGTTCCCTTAATCTCTTATTCGAAAACACACGCTGCATGGAACCGATCAAAGTTGGACTGCTGGGCTTCGGCACGGTAGGCAGCGGCACCTTCACCGTACTGCGCCGCAATCAGGAAGAAATCAAACGTCGCGCGGGTCGCGGTATCGAAGTCACGCGCATTGCCGTGCGCAACCCGGCGAAGGCGACTGCCGCGCTGGGCGACGCGGCCGGCTCCGTGGAGGTTACGGACGACTTCGGCTCGGTGGTCGACGATCCGTCAATCGATATCGTCGCGGAAATGATCGGCGGCACGTCGATCGCGCGCGAGCTCGTGCTGCGCGCGATCCGCAACCGCAAGCACGTGGTCACCGCCAACAAGGCGCTGCTCGCGGTGCACGGCACGGAGATTTTCGAGGCGGCGCGCGCGAATGGCGTGATGGTGTCGTTCGAAGCAGCAGTGGCGGGCGGCATTCCGATCATCAAGGCGCTGCGCGAAGGGCTGACGGCGAACCGCATCCAGTACATCGCCGGCATCATCAACGGCACGACGAACTACATCCTGTCGGAAATGCGCGACCGCGGCCTCGATTTCGCGACGGCGCTCAAGGCCGCGCAGGAACTCGGTTATGCGGAAGCGGACCCGACGTTCGACATCGAAGGCGTCGACGCCGCGCACAAGGCCACGATCATGAGCGCGATCGCGTTCGGTGTGCCGGTGCAGTTCGACCGCGCGTACGTCGAAGGCATCAGCAAGCTCGCCGCGATCGACATCACATACGCCGAGGAACTCGGCTATCGCATCAAGCTGCTTGGCATCGCGCGCCGCACGGAAAAGGGCATCGAGTTGCGCGTGCATCCCACGCTGATTCCGGAAAAGCGCCTGCTCGCGAACGTGGAAGGCGCGATGAACGCGGTCGTCGTGCATGGCGACGCGGTGGGCTCGACGCTGTACTACGGCAAGGGCGCGGGCGCGGAGCCGACGGCTTCCGCCGTGATCGCCGATCTCGTCGACGTGACGCGCCTGCATACGGCCGACCCGGAGCATCGGGTGCCGCATCTGGCGTTCCAGCCGGACAGCCTGTCGAGCACGCCGATCCTGCCGATCGACGAAGTGACGAGCGGCTACTACCTGCGCCTGCGGGTTGCCGACGTAACCGGCGTGCTGGCCGATATCACGCGCATTCTGGCCGACCGGGGGATCTCGATCGACGCGCTGCTGCAGAAGGAATCCGAGCACGTCGACGCGAAGGGCAAGGGCGAAACCGACATCATCCTGATCACGCACGAAACGGTCGAAAAGAACGTGAACGCGGCGATCAAGACAATCGAGGCACTCAGGACCGTCGTATCGCAGGTCACAAAGCTGCGCATGGAAGCGCTGAACTAGGGCAGACATATGAACTACATCTCCACGCGCGGCGCAGGTGCCGGCGAGCGCCACACCTTCTCCGACATCCTGCTCGGCGGTCTCGCGAAAGACGGCGGCCTGTATCTGCCGGCTGGATATCCGCGTATTTCGCCCGAGGAACTGACCCGCTGGCGCGCGCTGCCGTATGCGGATCTCGCGTTCGAGATCCTGTCGAAATTCAGCGACGACATTCCCGCGGAAGACCTGCGCGCGCTCACGCGCCGCACATACACGGCTGAAACCTACTGCAACGTGCGCGACGACGAAAGCGCCGCGCAGATCACGCCGCTGAAAACGCTGGGCGTCGAAAACGGCGCACCGCTGTCGCTGCTGGAACTGTCGAACGGTCCGACGCTCGCGTTCAAGGACATGGCGATGCAACTGATCGGCAACCTGTTCGAGTACGCGCTCGCAAAGCACGGCGAGACGCTCAACATTCTCGGCGCGACCTCGGGCGATACCGGCAGCGCGGCCGAGTACGCGATGCGCGGCAAGAAGGGCATTCGTGTCTTCATGCTGTCGCCGCATAAAAAGATGAGCGCGTTCCAGACGGCGCAGATGTACAGCCTGCAGGACCCGAACATCTTCAACCTTGCGGTCGAAGGCGTGTTCGACGACTGCCAGGACATCGTGAAAGCCGTCTCGAACGATCACGCGTTCAAGGCGCGGCACCGGATCGGCACGGTCAACTCGATCAACTGGGCGCGCGTCGTGGCGCAGGTCGTGTACTACTTCAAGGGCTATTTTGCCGCGACGAAATCGAACGACGAGCGCGTGTCGTTCACGGTGCCGTCGGGCAATTTCGGCAACGTCTGCGCGGGTCACATCGCGCGGATGATGGGTCTGCCGATCGAAAAGCTCGTGGTCGCGACGAACGAAAACGACGTGCTCGACGAATTTTTCCGCACCGGCATCTATCGCGTGCGCAAGGCCGCCGAGACGTATCACACGAGCAGCCCGAGCATGGATATCTCGAAGGCATCGAACTTCGAACGTTTCGTGTTCGACCTGCTGGGCCGCGACCCGCAGCGCGTGCTGCAACTGTTCCGTGACGTCGAGGAAAAGGGCGGTTTCGATCTGGCGGCGAGCTGCGATTTCGCGCGCGTCGCGGAGTTCGGCTTCGTGTCCGGGCGCAGCAGCCACGCTGACCGCGTCGATGCGATTCGCGACGTGTTCGAGCGTTACGACACGATGATCGATACGCACACCGCCGACGGCCTGAAGGTCGCGCGCGAGCATCTGCAACCGGGCATCCCGATGATCGTGCTGGAGACGGCGCAACCGGTCAAGTTCGGCGAGACGATCCGCGAGGCACTGCAGCGCGAACCGGAGCGGCCCGCCGCGTTCTCGGGTATCGAAGCGCTGCCGCAGCGGTTCGAGGTGCTGCCGGCGGATGCTGCGCGGGTGAAGGATTTCGTCGCGGCACATACGGTCGATTAAGCAGGGAACCGCGCGCATCCGGGTAGACCCACTCCACGTTAGTGCAATCCGAAGACCCATGAACGGCCATGACGGGCCTCGCGATGCGAGCGGGGCTGGCGTCATGGCCGTTCTGCCATCTGCGGTCCTGGCCCTGGCCGGATGGCCGGCCTGCCGGCTTGCCCGCCCGTCGAAGGCCGCTGCCCGCTACAATGTTCTTTTCGGTCCTGCCGCATTCGCCCAATCGATGTCCACGCCCACTTATCCAGCGCCTCGTGCGCCGATGCTTTCAACTGCCGAAGCGCTCGTCACGCTGCTCGGCGCGGCCCGCGCGGTCGAGGGTACCGAGACGTTGCCCACGCTTGGCGCGCTGAACCGCGTGCTCGCCGCCGACGTCGTCTCGTCGCTCGACGTGCCGCCCATGAATACCAGTTCGATGGATGGCTACGCGGTGCGTGTGGCCGATCTGTCGCAGGGCGATCGCCGGCTGCCGGTGTCGCAGCGCATCCCGGCCGGCCACGCGCCGCAGCCGCTCGCGGCCGGCACGGCGGCGCGCATTTTCACGGGCGCCACGGTGCCGCCCGGGGCGGACGCCGTCGTCATGCAGGAGCAGGCCGAAGCCGACGGCAATGAAGTCTCGATCCTGCACACGCCGAAAGCCGGCGAGTGGATCACGCAGCAGGGCGCGGATATTCGCAGCGGCTCGGTGATCCTGCCCGCCGGCACGCGCCTGACGCCGCAGGCGCTCGGGCTGGCCGCGTCGGTCGGGAGCGCGTCGCTGACGGTCGCGCGGCGCGTGAAAGTCGCGGTCTTCTTCACCGGCGACGAACTGACGATGCCTGGCGAGCCGCTCAAGCCGGGCGCGATCTACAACTCGAATCGCTTCACGTTGCGCAGTCTGCTGGACAACCTCGGCTGCGACGTGACGGACTACGGCATCGTGCCCGACCGGCTCGATGCGACCCGTGCCACGCTGCGCGAGGCGTCGCAGGCGCACGATCTGATCCTGACCTGCGGCGGCGTATCGGTTGGCGAGGAGGACCACGTGAAGCCCGCAGTCGAGGCGGAAGGGCATCTGTCGATGTGGCAGATCGCGATGAAGCCCGGCAAGCCGCTCGCGTTCGGCGCGGTGCGGCGCGCCGGCGGCAACGGCGCCGATCTCGCCGCGTCGGCTTCGAACGAAACGTATTTCATCGGTCTGCCGGGCAATCCTGTTTCGACTTTCGTCACGTTTTTGCTGTTCGTCAGACCGTTCATCCTGCGGGTGGCCGGCGTGCGCACCGTGTCGCCACGCGCGTTGTCGTTGCGCGCCGATTTTTCGCAGTCGAAGGCGGACCGTCGCAATGAATTCCTGCGCGCGCGCATCAATCCGGCAGGCGGTCTCGAACTGTTTCCGAACCAGAGTTCGGCTGTGCTGACATCGACGGTATGGGGCGACGGGCTGATCGACAATCCGCCGAACCACGCCATTACGACGGGCGAGACCGTGCGGTTCATTCCTTTTTCCGAATTGCTGGGCTGACGCTGTCGCCAGCCGCGCCCAGGACAGAACATGAAGATCCAGCTGAAATATTTTGCGAGTGTGCGTGAGGCGGTCGGGATCGCGGACGAATCCGTGGTCATCCCCGAAGGCATCGCGACGCTCGGCGACGTGCGCGCCTGGTTGCGCGTGCGCGGCGGTGCATGGGCCGAGGCGCTCGCCGAAGGCCGCGCGTTGCGGATGGCCTGTAACCACGTGATGACCGACGCCGGCACACGCGTCACCGAAGGCTGTGAAGTCGCGTTTTTTCCGCCGGTCACGGGCGGTTGAGGAGTTTCCGATGACCGTTCGCGTCCAGACCGAAGATTTCGACCTGACAACCGAGGTCGCCACGCTGCGCGCCCTGAATCCGAAGGTCGGCGCGGTGGCGTGCTTCGTCGGCACCGTTCGCGATCTGAACGACGGGAGCACCGTCGAGGCAATGGAACTCGAACACTATCCGGGCATGACGGAAAAAGCGCTGGAAGCGATTGTCGCGACGGCGCGCGAACGCTGGCCGGGCACCGAGGTCCTGATCGTGCATCGGGTCGGCAAGCTCTATCCGCTCGACCAGATCGTGCTGGTCGCGACCACGGCCGCCCATCGCGGCGAAGCGTTCGCTTCGTGCGAGTTCGTGATGGACTATCTGAAGACGCAGGCGCCGTTCTGGAAGAAGGAAAAGACCGGGCACGGCGAGCGCTGGGTCGATGCGCGGGTCACGGACGACGCCGCGCTGGCGCGGTGGGGACTGGATTCGGGTAACGCGAAGTAGGCCGAACCAAACCGCGGAAAAACACGCAGGACCGCGAGAACGCGCCCCCAACCCTTCGAAGCGCCGGCCCCACGATGTCGGACGCGTCAGGCGATTCGCTGCCGCACTCAATCCTCAGTTGAACGGCCGATGATCTTCGCCGGAAACGGCTCGCCGCGCGGGCGCGTCGTATGGGACGCGTCATCGTCTCTGGGCCGGCGCGGCGCGAGTTGTTCCAGCAATGCCTTCTGTTCTTCGGGAATCGCGTAATCCCAGCCGAATTTCGATAGCTGCAGACTCTGTGCGATACGCAGCGCGGGCTCCATGAAGCGCACGGCGGCCGCGGGCTCGTAGCGCGATTCCACGGTATCCAGAAACAGGTACAGCCAGCGGCTGAAATGCTGCGGCTCGATCCCCGGCAGCGGCTGGTGCGCCTGCTGCACGTTCCCGCGATATCCCTTCTGGCCAAGCACGATGCTCGACCAGAACGTGCACATCTTCGGTAAATGTTCGTCCCAGCGTCCCGCGAGCTTCTGCTCGAAGATGGGGCCCAGCATCGGGTCGGCCTGGACGCGGTCGTAGAACGCGTAGACGAGCGCGCCGATGTTCTCTTCGGTCGGTTCGGCCTGGCGCGCGACGGCCGGCTGGGGCGGGAAAGTCGGATTCATTGGGTAACCACGGTGGAGGGTCAGCGCGCACGGCGGGGCACGTTGTAACGCAAAACAGGGCAGCTTCATCACACTGTCGCCCGAAGCCACAACCAGACGGCAACTGAGCGACACCGGTTGCATCTTATTGCGTACCTGCAGGATCGACAACCCTTGCACCGACGTGGTCTGCGCGCGGTCCGTTCGTTCCGGACCGGGGCGGTGAACCGCTTCGTCGCTCATCGCAACGATTCTGTCGTGAGACTAACCGGCGATCGTTTACTCCATGCGCGCGATGCCGCACCACACATTCCCGCGGAACGGATATCGACGGTCCAGACGCCTGCGACATCTCGAAGCACGATCTGATGATGGTCGTCCGGCGCCCTGGCGAACTCGACCGCCAACGATCCGCGAAGCCGTCCATCGGTCGAACCACTTGCCGTGCCGCTCCGGATGGGGCAGATTGTTCCGGTCGCGCCGGTTTGCACCGCCTCGTCCGGTCGACGCTGAAAACGGGCGTCGGCAGTTTGTTGGCGAATTGGACAAAAAAACTCCAGTCGAACGCGATCAGGCGCTTGAAACCCGCATAAAACGCCTCATTTTGGTGATATTCGAAATTGGAGGTCTCTTGATGAGAATCGACAAACTCACCACCAAATTCCAGGAAGCATTGGCGGATGCGCAAAGCCTGGCTGTCGGTCACGACAATCAATACATAGAACCGGTCCACGTTCTTGCCGCGCTCGTCGCGCAGCAGGATGGCTCGGCCCGCTCGCTGCTCTCGCGCGCAGGCGTCCACGTGCAGCCGCTGCAAACCGCGCTGAACGACGCGATCACGCGCCTGCCGCAGGTGCAGGGCACCGACGGCAACGTGCAGATCGGTCGCGACCTCACGGGCCTGCTCAACCAGGCCGACAAGGAAGCGCAAAAGCTCAACGACACGTTCATCGCAAGCGAGATGTTCCTGCTCGCCATCGCCGACGACAAGGGCGAGGCGGGCCGGCTCGCGCGCCAGCACGGCCTGTCGCGCAAGTCGCTGGAAACGGCGATCGTCGCGGTGCGTGGCGGCTCGCAGGTACACAACCAGGACGCCGAGAGCCAGCGCGAGGCGCTGAAGAAATACACGGTCGACCTGACCGAGCGCGCGCGCGCCGGCAAGCTCGATCCGGTGATCGGCCGTGACGACGAAATCCGTCGTTCGATCCAGATCCTGCAACGTCGCACGAAGAACAATCCGGTGCTGATCGGCGAGCCGGGCGTGGGCAAGACCGCGATCGTCGAAGGCCTCGCGCAGCGCATCGTCAACGGCGAGGTGCCGGAAACGCTGAAGGGCAAGCGCGTGCTGTCGCTCGACATGGCGGCGCTGCTCGCCGGCGCGAAGTATCGCGGCGAGTTCGAGGAGCGCCTGAAAGCCGTGCTCAACGACATCGCGAAAGACGAAGGTCAAACCATCGTCTTCATCGACGAAATCCATACGATGGTCGGCGCGGGCAAGGCCGAAGGCGCGATGGACGCAGGCAACATGCTGAAGCCGGCGCTCTCGCGCGGTGAGCTGCATTGCGTCGGCGCGACCACGCTCGACGAATACCGCAAGTACATCGAAAAGGACGCGGCGCTCGAACGCCGGTTCCAGAAGGTGCTGGTGGACGAGCCGTCGGTCGAGGCGACCATCGCGATCCTGCGCGGCCTGCAGGAAAAGTACGAGCTGCACCACGGCGTCGACATCACCGACCCGGCGATCGTCGCGGCGGCGGAACTGTCGCATCGCTATATCACCGACCGCTTCCTGCCGGACAAGGCGATCGATCTGATCGACGAAGCCGCGTCGAAGATCAAGATGGAAATCGATTCGAAGCCGGAAGAAATGGACCGGCTCGACCGCCGGTTGATCCAGCTGAAGATCGAACGCGAAGCCGTCAAGAAGGAAAAGGACGAAGCGTCGCAGAAGCGCCTGCAGCTGATCGAGGAGGAAATCGAGCGGCTCGACCGCGAATATTCGGACCTCGATGAGATCTGGACGGCTGAAAAAGCGGCGGTGCAGGGCAGCGCGCAATTCAAGGAAGAGATCGAGAAAACGCGCGCGGAAATCGTGCGTCTGCAACGCCTGGGCAAGCTCGAAAAGGTCGCCGAACTGCAGTACGGCACATTGCCGCAACTCGAGGCGCAGTTAAAGCAGGTCACGCAGGCCGAGGCGCAGGAGCAGAACAATCCGACGCGTCCGCGGCTGTTGCGCACGCAGGTCGGCGCGGAAGAAATCGCGGAAGTCGTGTCGCGTTCGACCGGTATTCCGGTGTCGCGGATGATGCAGGGCGAGCGCGAAAAACTGCTGCAGATCGAAGAGAAGCTGCATGAGCGCGTCGTCGGTCAGGACGAGGCGATCGGCTCGGTGGCCGATGCGATCCGCCGTTCGCGTGCGGGTCTCGCCGATCCGAACCGTCCGTATGGCTCGTTCCTGTTCCTCGGGCCGACGGGCGTCGGCAAGACCGAACTGTGCAAGGCGCTCGCTGCGTTCCTGTTCGATTCGGAAGATCATCTGATCCGTATCGACATGAGCGAATTCATGGAGAAGCACAGCGTCGCGCGGCTGATCGGCGCGCCGCCTGGATACGTTGGCTATGAGGAGGGCGGCTATCTCACGGAAGCCGTGCGCCGCAAGCCGTACAGCGTGATCCTGCTCGACGAAATCGAGAAGGCGCATCCGGACGTGTTCAACGTGCTGCTGCAGGTGCTGGACGACGGTCGCATGACCGATGGCCAGGGGCGCACCGTCGACTTCAAGAATACGGTGATCGTGATGACGTCGAACCTCGGGTCGCAGGTGATCCAGTCGATGGTCGGCGAGCCGCAGGACGCGGTGAAGGATGCGGTCTGGGAAGAGGTGAAGCTGCACTTCCGCCCCGAGTTCCTGAACCGGATCGACGACGTCGTCGTGTTCCATGCGCTCGATCGCACGAACATCCAGTCGATTGCGCGGATCCAGTTGCAGCGTCTGCAGGAACGGCTCGCGAAGCTCGACATGCAGCTCGTCGTATCGGATGGCGCGCTGGAGCACATCGGCAAGGTCGGCTACGATCCGCTCTTTGGCGCACGTCCGTTGAAGCGCGCGATCCAGCAGGAGATCGAAAATCCGGTCGCGAAGCTGATTCTGGCCGGCAGGTTCGGTCCGAAGGATGTGATACCGGTCGAAGTGGACAACGGCACACTCGTTTTCGAGCGTGTCGTGCATTAAGGCGGTACGTTGGGTCGGCCGTGACCACGATGCGGGTTCGGATGCGTCGTTCTGATACATGACGCAGCAGCAAATGCAGTGAAAAGGGCAGCGATTCTCGCTGCCCTTTTTTTCGAGCGTGCGGCCGCCCGTATATCAAGCCGGCTTGTCGTCCTTGCCGAGGAACGATGCGAGACCGCCTAGCGCGCCGAGAACCGTCGTGGCGTTGAGCTTGCCTTCGGCCGGCACTTCGCCTTCGGGCGTCGCCGCGTTCACCACGTGCGGCAGGATCTGCGAGAGCAGACCGCTTACCTGCTCCGGCGCCACACCTGCCTTCGATGCGAGATTCGTGACGGTGTCCGAGCCGAGCACGCTGTGCAGCGTGTCCGGTGAGATTGCCTGATTCTCGCCGTTGCTGATCCACGAACTGATGATGTCGCCGGCGCCTTTTTCCTTGAATTGCTGGATCAGGCCGTTCAGGCCGCCCGGCTGGTTGTTCACGAATTCGAGTGCGGTGGCGATCAACGCCTGCTGTCCGCCGCCGCCCTCAGGCGATTTACCAAGCAGGGAACCGATGCTGTCGAGTAGGCTCATGGCTGTCTCTCTGGAATGCCGGCACGACACGGATGCGCCAGCGGGTGAAATGCGCCGCGCGGGGGCGCGGCGGGGATTGCGCGGATCGCGCGGGCTGGGTCGCCCGGGCGATCCCCAGATGTCGAACCTCAGGCGCCCGATGCTGCCGATGCGGCTTTGGCTTTCTTCGACTTTTTCTTCGATGCTTTCGTGTCCGAAGCGTCCGCGGGGGCCGCGGCAATGGTAGCGGGCGCCGAAGCCGCTGCGTCCGCCTTGCTCTTTCTGGACTTCTTTGCCGGCGTTGCCGCCGGTGCGCTGGCGGGCGCCGTCGCTGTCGTGGCCGTCGTGGCCGCGGGTGCGGAAGGCTTGCTCACCTGTTTCGCCGCTGCCGGCGCGGCGGCCTTCGCGCCAGTCGGTGGCGCCGTCGAACCGTTGATCGTCAGACCGGCCGCCTCAAGATTCACGACTGACTTGTTGCCGATTCCCTTCACGCGTGTCGCGAGATCGTCGGCGTTCTTGAACGGGCCGTTTTTGGTCCTTTCGTCGATGATCGCTTTGGCATGGACCGGGCCGATGCCCTTCACCGATTCAAGCGCGGCCTGATCGGCCGAATTGACTTCGACGGCCGCCGCGAAACCGGCGGACAAAGACAGGACAAGCGCAACGCAGAGCATCAACAGCTTCTTCAGCATGGCAGGCACTCCATTGAGGGCAAAAAAATTAGCCGGGAACGGACGACGCATCCAGTCAGCAGGCGCTGGCCTAAAGCATAGGATAGATTGCGCGCCCTTTTTATGAAAGCGCCCGATTTATACCGATCGATTCGTGACAAGTAAATCAATGCCAGTATTTTTTGACAATCCCGGGCGTGGATAAGGCACGCGGGCAGGAAAGGAAGGCGGGCGCAGCAGGCCTGCACGTTATCGAAGTGATGCGTTTTGCGTCACTCCGGAGTCGGGCGCAATACGGTTATGCGACGGGATCGGCGTGCGGGGTGCGCGCATCGGCACGCAGATGGCGCGCGCTGACCGTGCGCCAGTAGAGCGCGAGGCCGATGCCGGCGATCGCGAGGCTCGCCGCATTGGCGACCCAGAAGCCGCGCGCGCCGGTGAACCATTCGGGAATCGAGCCGCTGACGTTGAAGCCGAGCAGATAGCCGCCGCCCAGGCCGACGCCCCACAGCGCGACGGCATAGATCACGGTCGGCACAACGGCCACGCGATATGCGCGCAGCACGAACGCGGTAGTGATCTGGAGTGCGTCGAAGAGGTGATAGACGATCACGATCAGCACGAGCGGCATCGCGGCGGCCGCGACCTGCGCGTTCGACGTGTAGCCCGCGATGATGAGGGGCCGCAGTGCCAGCACGATCAGGCCATAGCAGCACGCGATCGCACACGCCATCAGGATGCCGTGTCGCGCGAGCGTGTGGGCGTCGGCGGGACGCTGCGCGCCGAGCGCCTGCGCGACGAGCGTCGAGGAGGCGATGCCGATCGAAAGCGGCGTCATGTACAGCACCGCGCCGAGATTACCCGCGATCTGGTGGCCGGCGAGCGTCGTCGTGCCGAAGCGCGCGATGAAGAGCGCCATGAACGTGTAGGACGTGACTTCGATCAGATACGACAGGCCCATCGGAATGCCAAGCTTCAGCAGCGCGGCCTGACGCTTCCATACGGGCCAGCAGAAGTGTGAGAAGGTTGCGAACGGCCTGAAGATGTTCAGGCGCACCAGCAGCGTCATGCCGACGATCGCGAGCGCCCAGTTGATGGCGGTGCTCGCGAGCGCGCAGCCGGGGCCGCCAAGCGCGGGCACGCCGGCGCCGCCAAAGATGAACCACAGGTTGAGCGGAATCTTGAGCAGCAGCGCGCCGACTTGCAGGATCATGACGAGTCGCGGCTGTCCCACGGCGTTGGTCAGCGAACTGTAGACGCGAAACGCGAGGCTCGCGGGCAATCCGAACGAGAGAATCTGCAAGTACGCGACGGTACGCTCACGCAGCGCTTCGGGCGCATGCGCGACGCGCAGCAGCGGTTCGGGAAAATACAGAATCGAGCAGCCGAGCGCCATCAGGAGCAGCGCGAGCCACAGCGCCTGGCGCACTTCCTCGCCGATCTCGCTGTAGCGCCGCGCGCCGTAGAGCTGCCCGGTGATCGGCTGCAGCGCGGTGAGAATACCGGTCAGGCCGATATACACCGAGATATAGATCGACGAACCGAGGCCGAGCGCCGCGAGATCGATCGCGGAGTAGCGCCCGACCATTGCCGTATCGATCACGCCAAATGCGATGATCGCGAGTTGTCCGATCAGCACAGGCCACGCGAGCGCGGCGATTTTCCGCACGTCGGCGAACATGGTCAGCCCGGTTTCGGACGCGAATTGCGGCGTTTGACCGGCGGCTTCGGGCGGTCGATGCGGACATACAGACGGAAACGTTCGTCGCGGTCGGCAACACGGCGGCCTTCCCACACGAGCTTCCAGACGAAGTTCGACATCGAGCTGGGTTCGCCGAAATCCTGCGTGTCCTGGCGCAGGATCACGTCGCAGTCTTCGTCGAACGAAAAATGCATGTTGCCGAAATAGGCGAAGGTGGCGATCTGTGCATCGCCGAGACGGACCGGCGAGATGCACGTGTAGTCATCCGGCAGATGGCTTGCGATCTGCTGCGCGACGTCCTTGTACGTCCGGCTGTAGTTCACCACCGGCAGCCAGAGCGTCATCAGCAGCACCCACATGAGCGTCGTGCCGGCGCTCGAGAGCACCACGCTGCGCCAGAGCACCTTCGGATGCCGGGCGATGCGCCACTGCACGAGCACGAACCAGCAGATCGTGACGGCCACGGCGCACACGAACGACAGGATCTTGAACTGCGGCGTGAAGCCGGGCGCAAGACGCGCAAGATTGCGCGCGAGCGGATGCGGAAAACCTGTCATTCCGGCCAGCCACACGAGCCACACAAAGCTGCCGAGTATCGTGAAGCTCAGCACCGCGAACCAGTCGATCGCGTTGATCGTGCCACGCTTGAGCGTGGGCAGCGCGAACGTGGCGAGCACCGCGAGCGCGGGCAGCAGCAGCATGTAGAGACGGTTCGTCGACTGGCTCTGCAGCACGACGAGAATCAGCAGCGGGGCGATGACCGACAGCGGAATCGCGATGTGCGGCGCGCGGCGCAATCCCGACCAGCTGAACCACGCCCAGATGGCGAGCGGCCACGCGGGCCATGTGAAGAGCGGCAGGTTTTTCAGCGCATACCGCAGCACCGATCCGGGCGGGCCGCCGAACGTGTTGATGCTGACATGCACCCACTGGTGCAGGAACCACACGGCATCGTCGGGAAACGCGGCCAGCGCGGCAACCGGCCACGCGATCGACACAGCCAGCGCGACCGGCAGACCCGCCAGCAACAGCCAGCGCAATTGCGCCTCGCGCACGATGAGCGTCATCGTCAGCGTGCCGACGAGGAGGGCGCCCACCAGCACGGGATTGGCCGCCAGCGCGACGAGTCCGAGCGCGAGCCCCCAAAGCAGCGAGCCTTGCACCGGCTTGTCGATCATCCGCACGAGTCCGTACACGAGCATCGCGATACAGACGAACTGCGCGAGTTGCGGCGTGGTTTCGTGGCCGCGCTCGGCAAGACCGAAACACGCGAGCAGGATCAGCAGTGCGCCATCGGCGAGCGTGCGGCCGTAGTCGCGCGGCTCGGGCTCGCCACCGAACGCGTACTTGAACGGCTGCACTTCGGGCCGGCGGCCGAGCAGATACGCGGCGTACCAGACGAACGCGCAGGCCGCGCAGAACAGCAGGCCGGTGAATACGCGCGACGCGTTGCTTGCATCGACCCACGGCGACAGCGCGCGGATCGCGCCGGCGCCGAGCCAGTAACCGAGCGGGCCATCCGACGTGATGTATTTGCCGACGATGTTCGGCAGCATCCAGTCGTGCGCGGTGCCTTTCGCCATCGTCCACATGACGCCGAAGCCGGCGGCATCTTCGTTCTTCCACGGATCGCGCCCGAAAAGCCCGAACGACGCGTAGACGATACAGATGGTAAGCAGCAGCCAGCGCGGCAGCGCGCTGGTGGCGGAGGCAGTCAGACGGACGACGGATCTCATGCAGTTGGGCAGTATCGGATAAACGGGCTGGCAGGCAATAGACGGTGTGTCCGGGCGTGGCCGGCCCTGAGCATCCGGCATTGTAGACGGGCGGCGTGGCGCGCGTCACGGCGGATGGCAGGCGGCCACGGCGAGATTGCAACAGTTGGCAACGGCGACGCCGGCAAGTCCGCCGGCTGCGGGACGTTGCCCGAGCGCCTCGTAAAATACGGAGACAAAAAAAGGGCAGCGAATGCTGCCCTTCGTGCATCGACCGGCTCGTGAAACATGCCGGGATCGAAGCCGTATTACGTGGTCGCCTTGCCCGTGGCACGCGCGCCGAACTTCTTGTTGAACTTCTCGACGCGGCCGGCCGTGTCCATGATCTTTTGCTGGCCGGTGTAGAACGGATGCGATTCCGACGACACTTCGATCTTGGCGAGCGGGTACGTCTTGCCTTCGAATTCGGCCGTTTCGCGCGTCTGGATGGTCGAGCGGGTCACAAACTTGAAGTCGATCGACATATCGACGAAGAGGACTTCGCGGTAATCGGGGTGAATGCCTTCTTTCATGGTCTTTCCTTTAATCTGGCGGTAGCCAACCCGCGTGCCGTTGCGAACCGACGCAGCGGACTTCGGCGCGAGCCACTTGCCTAAGGTCGAAAAACGGCGATTATGCCAGAAAATCAGTCGCTTGACGAATTTCCAGAGCTATTTTGCGGGACCCGGGAGGGTTTCCGGCCATAACGCGCCCACGCGAGCCGGATCCTGCCGGTAAAAGCGGGCCAGAAGGCGATAAAGCTCGGGATATTCGGCTTCGAATGCCCGCGGCTGCACGAACAGCGCCTCGCTGCACACGGCAAAAAACTCCGACGGATGGTCGGCCGCGTACGGGTCGATCAGCGAATCGCGCTCGAAGCGCGCCCAGCGCCGCTCGGGCACGGCGTCGACCTTCGCGCAGAACTGGTCGTAGGCTGCGTCGAACACGTCGGCCCATGCGGTGGCGTCGAGCGGCGCATGCCAGCGGCGAAAAAGCGGCGGGTGGCCGTCGGCTTCGCCCGTCAGCATGTCGATCTTGTGGGCGAATTCGTGAATGACCACGTTATACGCATCCGTGCCGTCGGTCATCTGCGCGTCTTCCCACGACAGCACGACCGGGCCGCCTTCCCACGCCTCGCCGCTTGCGTCCTGCTCGATCTCATGGACCACGCCGTCTTCGTCTTCCACCGTTTTGCGGATCACGAACTCGCCGGGGTAGACGATCACGCCGACCCAGCCGCGGTAAAGATCGAGGCTCAGGTTCAGCACCGGCAGTGACGCCTGCGCGGCGATGGCGACCGTCATCGCGTCCGTCAGTTCGAGTTCGTGCGTGGTCGAAAACGACTTCCGCGCGATGAAGAGGCTCGTCAGTTCGCGCAGCCGGACAAGATCGGCGGCTTCGAGGTGGGTCAGAAAGGGCAGGCCCGCGAGCGTGGATTCCCATAGCGCATCGGGGATCGCGTGCGTGCGCAGCGCGCGGTCGCGGCGGCGGGAGTCGAACCAGTGCGTGAGTTTCGAGAGCATGGGTCAGTCGATCTGTTTTTGCCACGCGGCGAAGATCCCGCCGCAGACGGCCACGCCGATCAGAAAATAGAAGCCGTCCAGCGACGCAAGGAAACTCGCCTGCTGCGCCACCATCCGGCTCACCTGGACCACCGCCAGCGCATGCGCTTCGCCGATCGAACGTCCGGCGGCGGCGAAACCGTTCGTCAATGTCGCGATCGTGTTCTGGAACACCGGATTGTACGGATTCGCGAATTCGCCGAGGCGCGACTGATGCAATGCCAGCCGATGCTGCTCGACGATGATGACCGACGCCGTCGCAAACGAAATCGTCAACTGGCGCACGACATTCTTCAGCCGGTAGCCGTGTGTGAACTCTTCGATCGCGAAGATCCTGAAGGTCAGATTGGCCACCGGCAGAACGATGAAAAGCAGCAGCAGGCCGCGCAGCAGCAGCGGACCGATCAGCGCGCGCTCATCGACGTTGGGCGGCATATGCGCCATCCACGCCGCGGCCAGCGCCGCGATCGCGAAGCCCGGCACGATGATCCACTTCTTGCGCGGCAGCAGCTTTGCGTAGCGCAGGTAGACGAAGAGCGCCGTCGACGAAATCAGCGACGTGACGCCGACGAGTCGTCCCGCATTTTCCACCGGATAGCCGAGCCCCTGTTCGAGAAAGCGCGACACCAGGTAACTGAAGCCGGTGGACTCGTAGTAATAGAACATGTACAGCACGAGGCCGACCTGGAAGGTCTTTTCGCGCAACGCATTGAGCCGCATCAGCGGCGACGGATGATGCCACTGCTGGTACGCAAACCACGCGAGCCCGACGATTCCCGCGCCCGTCAGCATGATCAGACCCGGCGACGCGCTGAAGAGCTGGTAGCGCACCTGCTGCATGACGATCTGCAGCGCGCCCTGCGCGAACGCGAAGATCATGTACGGCCAGAAATGCGATGCGCCGCGTGCTTCCGGCAGGAGGTTGCCCGAGTCCGGCAACGCGAGCAGCGCGAGGCCTGCGATCAGGGCGCCTGCCGGCGCACTGCACATGAAGAGCGCGCGCCAGTCGAAATGCGCGACGAACTGACCGCCGACGAGCGGTGCAAGCGCGCTGCCCAGCACGATCAGGATGAGAAAGGCGCGCGTCGCGCCGGCACGCTGCTGCGGCGTGAAACTGATCTGGATCAGGATGCGGCAGGTGCCCATCATCGGGCCGATGAAGTAACCCTGGAAGCCGCGCGCGAACGCCAGTTCGAGCGATGTTTCGCACAACGCCGCGGCGAGCGCGCCCGCCGAAAACAGCAGCATGCAGCCGGCCACGTAGCGCCTGTAGCCGAAGCGCTCGACCCACCATTGCTGTTGCAGGATGCCCAGCACGGCGGCGACCGCGTACGCACTCGACGACCACACGAGCTCATCCGGCGACGCATTGATCCCGCCCGCGATATAGCTCGCGAAGAACGAGAAGATCGCGTTGTCGAAATAGTCGAGACCGGTGACGAGCGCCAGCACCCATGGGAAAAAATCGCCGCGCAGCTTCGCGACGCTGAAAAGCGGTACGCGCGAGGAGGTCGCGCTCATGCGGCGTCGTCTCCGGGAAGGGCTTTCTTGCCGAGCCTCGCCGCCGCGCCGGAAGATGTCCGCGCTTTCTTTTTCAGGCGGCCCGCGCTGCGTTGCGCGAGAAGCGCATCGGCGCTTTCGCCGCCAAGCCGGCGTTGCACGTAATCGAGGTCGTCGCTGAGTTCGGCTTTGAGATTTTGCACTTCCTTCAACTCGCGGCGCGCCGAATCGATGCGTGCATTGAGCGCGTCGACCTGTTGCGCGAGCGCGTCGCGGATTTCCAGCAGGGATTGCGCGGAGTAGCGATTGCGTCCGCCTTCGACGGGTTCGAGCGGACGCTTGAGCATCTCGGTGATGCCCTGCAGCGAGAATCCCAGCGCCCGCAAACGCAGGATGCGGGCAAAGCGTTCGAGGTCGCTTTCGTCGTAGAGGCGATAGCGGCCTTCGCTGCGCGTGGGCGTGACGAGCCCGCGCTCCTCGTAGTATTTGAGCGTGCGCGGCGTGACGTTCAGGCGTTTCGCCGCATCGCGGACGGTCAGCAGGTTGGGGCTTTCTTCACTCGACATGGCGGCGCGGGGGCGTTCGAAGTCTGCGTCGCATTATAGTTCAACGTGAACGTTCACGTACAGGTTGTAGTCCGACACGATCCACGGACGAAAAAAAACCGCCCGCGAATGAACGCGGACGGCTTTTCTGACCCTGCTGCGGACCGGCTGAACTCAGCTGCCGCGACGCATCATGTCGAAGAACTCGGAATTGCTCTTCGTCTGGCGGATCTTGTCGAGCAGGAATTCCATCGATTCGACTTCGTCCATGTCGTGGATGAACTTGCGCAGCACCCAGATCTTCTGCAGCACTTCGGGCTTGATCAGCAGCTCTTCGCGACGCGTGCCCGACTTGTTCAGGTTGATCGAAGGGTACACGCGCTTTTCGGCAAGACGGCGCTCAAGGTGCACTTCCATGTTGCCGGTGCCCTTGAATTCTTCGTAGATCACGTCGTCCATGCGGCTGCCGGTTTCGATCAGCGCCGTGCCGATGATGGTGAGCGAACCGCCTTCCTCGATGTTACGGGCCGCGCCGAAGAAGCGCTTCGGACGTTGCAGCGCGTTGGCGTCGACACCGCCGGTGAGCACCTTGCCCGAGGCCGGCACAACGGTGTTGTACGCACGCGCGAGACGCGTGATCGAGTCGAGCAGAATCACGACGTCGTTCTTCATTTCGACGAGACGCTTGGCCTTTTCGATCACCATTTCGGCGACCTGCACGTGGCGCGCGGCCGGTTCGTCGAACGTGGAGGCGATCACTTCGCCCGCCACCGAACGCTGCATTTCGGTCACTTCTTCCGGGCGTTCGTCGATCAGCAGCACGAACAGCACGATATCCGGATGGTTCTGTTTGATCGCGTGCGCGATGTGTTGCAGCATCACCGTCTTGCCCGACTTCGGCGAGGCGACGAGCAGACCGCGCTGGCCCTTGCCGATCGGCGAGATCATGTCGATGATGCGACCCGTGACGTTTTCCTCGCCGCGCATCTCGCGCTCGAGCAGCATCACCTTGTTCGGGTGAAGCGGCGTCAGGTTTTCAAACATGATCTTGTGTTTCGAGGCTTCCGGCGGCTGGCCGTTGACCTTGTCGACCTTCACCAGCGCGAAGTAGCGCTCGCCGTCTTTCGGCGTGCGGACTTCGCCTTCGATCGTGTCGCCGGTGTGCAGATTGAAGCGGCGGATCTGCGACGGGCTGATATAGATATCGTCCGTGCTCGCGAGATACGACGTTTCCGGCGAGCGGAGGAAGCCGAAACCGTCCGGCAGCACTTCGAGCGTGCCGTCGCCGAAGATCGTGTCGCCTGCCTTGGCGCGCTTTTTAAGAATGGCGAACATCAGTTCCTGCTTGCGCAGGCGATTGGCACTTTCGATCTCGAGGCCATTGGCCATCTCGATCAATTCGGACACGTGCTGAGTCTTAAGCTCGGATAAATGCATACGGAGAACCCGCCGGGGAGGAGAAGGTGCGACGAAATGGAATCTGGGAGGAGAAGTGAGCGGAACCGCTCAGGGACTTACACGTCTTTTCGACGTTTAATTGATTCTAGCATAGCACATGCCGGATTCCGCCAGTGCAGCGGAAAAGCCTGTTCGCGGCGCGCGTTGTTGTCCGCTGACAACAACGCGCGCCGGGCGCATCACAAGACGAGCTTAAAGATTGCCGTCGAGGAACGCGGTGAGTTGCGACTTCGACAGCGCGCCGACCTTCTGGGCGGCAACCGCGCCGTTCTTGAAGAGGATCAGCGTGGGGATGCCGCGCACGCCGAACTTGACCGGCGTGGATTGATGCTCGTCGACATTGATCTTGGCGATCTGCAGGCGATCCGCGTAGTCCTTGGCGACTTCGTCGAGGATCGGCGCGATCATCTTGCACGGTCCGCACCATTCAGCCCAGAAGTCGAGCAGCACGGGTTTGTCGGATTTGACGACGTCCTGTTCGAACGATGCGTCGCTGATATGCTTGATTTGTTCGCTCATTGTATGAATACCTCTATCGGATCGCGGTCGCCCTGATGGCTCGCCACGATACATCAAACCAGGAAAACTTCTGTTCGCCTCGCCGCATTCACCGCCCGGCGGGACACCCTTCGGCACTACCCGATGGACGCGCCGCAGACCATGACGTTACGGGTCATTCGTACGCCAGTTTAGCCTAAATCGCTATGCGTTGCCGGTGGTGATAGTAGTGATGCCGGCGAGGCAATATGCCGGTCCATGGAGTTTCGTAAAGTCTGTTCCACACAGGCCCGCGCATTGGCAAGGTGCGCTGCTTCAGCGAGTAT
>CALFSF010000591.1 GCA_937917025.1 uncultured Paraburkholderia sp. | reverse complement strand
ATGTCGTGCTTCGCGGCGTTTCGCCATAACAACTGGCTGGGCGGCATGCTGTTCGCGGGAATCGCCGCGCACTACGCCGCTGGAGCGTTCTGAGGCCACCGCTGCCGCGCGCGGCCAGCGCGGTTAATTGCGGTCACCGCAGGCAAGGTTGCTGTTGCTGCGTTAGCCCGATGACCGCGACCGGTTGACCACGACGGCCCACCGAAGCAGACCCGCCCGTTACTGTTTCCCGAATTCGTCGCCCATTGCCCTGGCCCGCGCGTCCGCCGCCAGCGCGCCGCGCACGATCGCATCCTTCACGCCCGACGCATCGAACGAGGCAAGCGCCGCCGCCGTCGTACCGCCTTTGGACGTCACGCGTTCGCGCAAAACGGCAGGCGAGTCGTCGGACTGCGCGGCCAGTTGCGCTGCGCCCGTGAACGTCGCGACGGCAAGCGCGCGCCCCTGCGCCGCATCCATGCCGAGCTGGCGCGCGGCTTCTTCCAGCGCTTCGATGAAATAGAACACGTACGCCGGGCCGCTGCCTGAAATGGCGGTCACGGCGTCGATCTTCGCTTCGTCATCGAACCACACGGTATTGCTCACCGCGCCGAGGACCTCGGTGGCGAGCGCGCGGCCCGCTTCGTCGACGCCCGGCGTTGCGAACAGGCCCGTCGCGCCCATGCCGATCAGCGCCGGCGTATTCGGCATGGTGCGCACGACGCGCGCATGGCCGTTCAGCCAGCGCGACAGATCGTCGGCACGAATGCCCGCGGCGATGCTGATGACGAGCTGCTCCGCCCGCAGAAACGGCGCGAGGCTCGTAGCGACGCTCTTCAGGATCTGTGGCTTGACCGCGAGCACGATGGCGTCGAACGAAGCGAGCGCGGCGTCAGCCGCGGCGCCCGTGCGCACGCCGAATTGCTGCGCATTGCGCGCGCGCGCTTCTTCGTTGGGATCGATCGCATACAGATCGGCCGGCGCGACGCCCCGTTTGATGAGACCGCCGATAAGCGCCGCGGCCATGTTGCCGCCGCCAATGAAAGCAATTTTCATGATGTTCCGTGAAGTGTTCTGTTCTGTTCAGTTCGGGTAGTCGCGCGCGCCGAAGATCGCCGTGCCGATGCGCACGATCGTCGCGCCTTCGATGACGGCCGCTTCAAGATCGCCCGACATGCCCATGGACAACGTGTCGAGTTCGAGCCCTTCCGCGCGAAGCTCTTCGAAGAGCGCGTGCAGCAGACGATGCGGCGCGCGTTGCGTTTCGATGTCGCCCGCGGGCTCGGGAATCGACATCAGGCCGCGCAGCCGCAGCCGGGGCAGCGCGGCGACGGCGCGGGCCAGTTCCAGCGCTTCGCCGGGCGCAACGCCGCTCTTCGACGCCTCACCGCTTGCGTTCACCTGCAGACAGACGTTGAGCGGCGGCAGACCGTCCGGCCGTTGCGCGGACAGGCGCTCGGCGATCTTCAGGCGATCGACCGAATGAACCCAGTCGAAATTTTCCGCGACGGGTTTCGACTTGTTCGATTGCAGCGGGCCGATGAAATGCCATTCGAGATCCGCGCGCAGGTCGGCCAGCGCCTCGATTTTCGTGACGGCTTCCTGCACGTAGTTCTCGCCGAATGCGCGTTGCCCGGCGGCGTGCGCCGCGCGCACGTCTTCAGCGGGAAACGTTTTCGACACCGCGAGCAGTTCGACCGAGCGCGGGTCGCGACCGGCGCCGCGTGCGGCAAGCGCGATGCGCTGGCGCACCGCGTCGAGGTGATGAATGAGATCGGGCATGAGACAGTTGGCACACAGCAAGGCGACGGAATGAATTATACGGACGCCATCCCGCGCCGCCAGGTCATCCGGACGGCCAGGTAGAAAACGTCAGGCCGACAGCATATGCTCAACCAGTTCGATCCAGTGCCTGACGGGAATCGACGTGCCGCTCTGCAGATGTGCGATACACCCCACGTTGGCCGAAACGATCAGCTGCGGTTCCAGCGCGCGCAGCCGTTCGAGCTTCTGGTTGCGCAGCGTGTAGGAAAGCGCCGGTTGCGTGAGTGAGTAGGTGCCGGCCGAACCGCAGCACAGGTGGCTGTCGGCGGGCAGGCGCACTTCGATGCCAAGCGCGGTGAGCAGATGCTCGACGCGCCCGCGCACCTGCTGGCCGTGCTGCAGCGTACACGGCGGGTGGAACGCGACCGTATGCACCGAGCGGCGATGCGCGAGCGCCACGAGCGACTCTTCGAAATCGGGCAGGATTTCGCAGATGTCGCGGGTGAGCTCGACGATACGGCGTGCCTTGTCCGCATACGCCGGGTCGCCGCGCAACAGGTGCGCGTATTCGCGTACCGTCGCGCCGCAACCGGACGCGTTCATCACGATCGCTTCGGCGCCGGCTTCGACGTGCGGCCACCATGCGTCGATGTTGGCGCGGATGTCGTCGAGCGCTTCGTCGTTGTAGCCGAGGTGCAGGCGGATCGCGCCGCAGCAGCCGGCCTCCGGCGCGACGACGGTCTCGACGCCGAGCGCGTCGAGCACGCGTGCGGTCGCGGTATTGACGTTCGGCATCATCGAAGGCTGCACGCAGCCGGCGAGCATCAGCATCTTGCGCGGGTGATGGGCCGTCGGCCATTCGAGCAGCGCTTGCCGGGCGGGGACCTTGTCGCGCAGCTTTTTCGGCAGGAGCGGGCGCACGTGCTGGCCGAGCCGCATCGCAGGCGTGAAGAGCGCGCTGTTTGGCAGGAAGCTCGCCAGCATGCGGCGCAGCAGACGCTGGCCGGGAGGCCGCGTGACACGCTCTTCGACGACCTTGCGGCCGATTTCGACAAGGCGTCCGTACTGCACGCCCGAAGGGCACGTCGACTCGCAGTTGCGGCAGGTGAGGCAGCGGTCGAGGTGCGTCTGCGTGCTGCGCGTGACGGGCGCGCCTTCCACCATCTGCTTGATCAGATAGATGCGGCCGCGCGGTCCGTCGAGTTCGTCGCCGAGCAGCTGGTACGTGGGGCAGGTCGCCGTGCAGAAGCCGCAGTGCACGCATTTGCGCAGGATGGAATCGGCTTCGTCGCCGTCGGGCGTGTTGCGAATGAAGTCCGCGAGGTTGGTTTGCATCGCGCGCTCAGAAGTCGGGGTAGAGCCGGCCGCGATTGAAGATGCGGGCCGGGTCGAATGCGGCCTTCAGGCCGCGATGGATTTTCATCAGCGGCGCGGGCAGCGGGGTGAACACGCCTGCGCTGCGGTCGAAGCCGTGCCCGGTGCGGAAGATGGTCGCGTGGCCGCCGGCCTGTTTCGCGCTGATGCGCACGGTCTGCGCGTCGGCGTCGGTGATCCACCAGCGCTGCGCGCCGCCCCATTCCATCAGTTGCGCGCCGGGCAGTTGCAGGGGCTCCGTAATCGACGGCAACGCGAGGCGCCACAACGCGTGGCCCGGCGCGATCGCGGAGAAGAACGGATCGGTCTGTTCGCGCAGCCCCGCCCAGAAGCGCTCCGCTTCGACCGCGTCGACCACTTCGCCGCCGAGCGACGTGCGCGCCGACTTGACCGCGGCTTCGGCGCCGGCAAGGCGCATGGCAAGCGTGCCGTTGCGCCATGCGCTCGCGGTGATGGGCAGCGGATGGCCGCCCCATTCGTTGAGCTTGCGCACCGCGTCGGTGCCGTTCATGTCGAACTTGAGCGTCGCCTCGGCGACGGGCAGCGGCAGCACCTTCACCGACAGTTCGAGTATCAGCCCGAGCGTGCCGAGCGAGCCGGCCATGAGGCGCGACACGTCGTAGCCCGCGACGTTCTTCACGACCTGGCCGCCGAAATGCAGCGTTTCTCCGTGGCCGTTCATGATGACCGCGCCGAGCACGAAGTCGCGCGCCGCGCCGGCCGAAGGGCGGCGCGGTCCGGCAATGCCGGCCGCGATACAGCCGCCCAGCGTTGCCTGCGGGCCGAAGTGCGGCGGTTCGAACGCCAGCATCTGCCGGTGTTCGGCGAGCGCCGCTTCGATTTCGAGGAGCGGCGTGCCGGCGCGCGCCGTGATCACGAGTTCCGCCGGATCGTAAGCGATGATGCCGCGATGCGCGCGCGTGTCGAGGATGTCACCTTCCAGGCTCTGGCCGTACCAGTCTTTCGTGCCGCCGCCGCGAATGCGCACCGCGCGTCCTTCAGCGCTGGCCGAACGGATACGTTCGGACCAAACGGCGACGATGTCGTCCTCTTCCATGGCGTCCTGCTTGGTTGTGTTTCGTCCGATTGTACCGGGCAGGGCGGCGCTGGCAACCGGGGGCGGCCCTGAGGGGCCTTGCGTATGGGCCGCGCGCACGGCACGGCGCGCAGCAGCAACCCGGTGGAGCGGCCGGCGTACGACGGTACAGACCGCGCTAGAACCTCGGCAACTCCGGATGCGGCAGCAAGCCGCCGCGCACGTGCATCCGCCCGTATTCGGCGCAGCGCGCGCGGGTCGGAATGCCCTTGTCGGGATTCAGGAGACCGGGTGGATCGAACGCGCGCTTGACCGCGTGAAACGCGTCGCGCTCTTCGGGTGAAAACTGCACGCACATCGAGTTGATCTTCTCGATGCCCACACCGTGTTCGCCCGTCACCGTGCCGCCCAGCTCGACGCAGCATTCCAGGATGTCCGAGCCGAACGCTTCGGCGCGGTGCCATTCGTCGAGATCGTTGCCGTTGAAGAGGATCAGCGGATGCATGTTGCCGTCGCCCGCGTGGAACACGTTGATACAGCGCAGCGCGTATTTTTTCTCCATCTCGCTGATGCGCGACAGCAGCGGCCCGATACTGCGGCGCGGCACCGTGCCGTCCATGCAGTAGTAGTCGGGCGAGATGCGTCCAGCCGCCGGGAACGCGTTCTTGCGGCCCGACCAGAACTTGAGCCGCTCGCTTTCCGTGCGCGAAATCTGGATGCGCGTCGCGCCGCATTCACGCAGCACCGCTGTCATCCGCACGATTTCCTCGGCGACTTCTTCCGGCGTGCCATCCGATTCGCATAGCAGGATGGCGGCCGCGTCGAGGTCGTAACCGGCGTTGACGAATTCCTCGACCGCGCGCGTCGCGGGCTTGTCCATCATTTCGAGGCCGGCCGGAATGATGCCCGCCGCGATGATGCCGGCGACCGCGTCGCCGCCTTTCACGACGTCGTCGAAGCTCGCCATGATGACCTGCGCCGTTTGTGGTTTCGGGATCAGCCTGACGGTGACTTCGGTGACGATCGCGAACATGCCCTCGCTGCCGATCAGCACCGCGAGCAGATCGAGGCCGGGCGCGTCGGGCCCGAGCGAGCCGAACTCGACGATCTCGCCTTCCATCGTGACGGCCCGCACGCGCAGTACGTTGTGTACGGTGAGTCCGTACTTCAGGCAATGCACGCCGCCGGAATTTTCCGACACGTTGCCGCCGATCGTGCAGGCGATCTGCGAAGAAGGATCGGGCGCGTAGTAAAGGCCGTACGGCGCGGCGGCTTCCGAAATGGCGAGGTTGCGCACGCCCGGCTGGACAGTCGCGGTGCGCGCATAGGAATCGACTTCGACGATCCTGCGAAAGCGCGCGAGCGAAACAACCACGCCATGACGGATCGGCAGCGCGCCGCCGGACAGGCCGGTGCCCGCGCCGCGCGGCACGATCGGCACGTCGAGCCGATGGCAGATCTGCACGATGCGCTGCACCTGCGACTCCGTTTCCGGCAACGCAACCGCGAGCGGCAGCCGGCGATACGCAGCGAGGCCGTCGCAATCGTAGGCGACCGTATCTTCTTCGCGATACAGCAGGCAGTGGGTGGGCAGCACGGCCATCAGCGCCTGCACGACTTCGCGCTGGCGCTGGGCGAGAACTTCAGGCGAAAGTTCGCCAGGTGCGTTCATGTCTCCTCCTTCTTCGGGCGCGCGGTCGTGGAATGCCGGTTCGCCCGTCGGGTCATGCCGCCCAGGAAAAAATCTTGCCCGGGTTCATCAGGTTGCGCGGGTCGAGCGCGTGCTTGATCGCGCGCATCGTGTCGACCGTGTCTTCGCCGTGCTCCTCGACGAGGAACCCCATCTTGTGCAGCCCGACGCCATGCTCGCCGGTACACGTGCCGTCCATGCGCAGCGCACGCTCGACGATCCGGTGATTGAGCCGTTCGGCTTCGACGAGTTCTTCCGGCTTGTCGGGATCGATCAGGATCGCGACGTGAAAATTGCCGTCGCCCACATGGCCGACGATCGGGCACGGCAGCGGCGATTCCTTCAGATCCTGTTCGGTCTCGACGACGCATTCGGCAAGACGCGAAATCGGCACGCACACGTCCGTCGTCACCGCGCGGCAGCCCGGCTTCAGTTGCAGCATCGCGAAATAGGCGCTGTGCCGCGCGTTCCAGAGGCGGCTGCGGTCTTCCGGCCGCGTCGCCCATTCGAAGCCTTCGCCGTGGTTCTGCGACGCGATGTCCTGAACGAGTTCGGCCTGTTCCTTCACGCCGGCTTCGGTGCCGTGGAACTCGAAGAAGAGCGTCGGCGCCTCGCGCAGCGTCAGGTTCGAATGCCGGTTGATCGAGCGGATCGCGAGCGAATCGACGAACTCGACGCGTGCGATCGGCACGCCGATCTGGATCGTTTCGATGACGGCGCGCACCGCGTCGCCCATCGACGGAAACGTGCACACCGCCGCCGATACCGCTTCAGGCTGCGGATAGAGCCGCACGGTGATTTCGGTGATGACGCCGAGCGTGCCTTCCGAGCCGACGAAGAGACGCGTGAGGTCATACCCCGCGGACGACTTGCGCGCGCGCGTGCCGGTCTTGATGATGCGGCCGTCGGCGAGCACGACGGTCAGGCCAAGCACGTTCTCGCGCATCGTGCCGTAGCGCACGGCGTTGGTGCCCGACGCGCGCGTCGCCGACATGCCGCCGATGCTCGCGTCCGCACCCGGGTCGATCGGGAAGAAGAGGCCGGTGTCGCGCAACGCTTCGTTCAACTGCTTGCGCGAGATGCCGGGCTCGACGGTGACGGTGAGGTCTTCCGCGTTGATCGACAGCACGCGGTTCATTTCCGACAGATCGATCGACACGCCGCCCTGGACCGCAAGCAGATGGCCTTCCAGCGACGACCCGTTGCCGTACGGAATGACGGGCACGTCGTACTGCGCGCAGAGCCTGACGATGGTCTGCACTTCTTCGGTCGTGCGGGCGTAGACGACGGCGTCCGGCAATTGCGGATCGAACGGGGATTCGTCGCGGCCGTGATGGGCGCGCACGGCATCGGATGTCGAAACCCGATCGGCGAATGCGGCCTTCAGCGCGACCAGCAGTTCAGCGGCGAACGGACGGCGCAGCGGTGCCGGTGGCACAGGATGATTCACGCGTGTCTCCTGAAAACGAACGAGGTTCGAACGATTCGATTGTTAACATCCATTTTACGCTGATCGCCCGCCTGGCGCGGGTCGCGCCTGACAAACCTATAATGGCGCGATGGCCTCGCCGCAGGTGCTGATGCTGATGCTGATACCGCGTGCAACGTGAGTTCTTTCCAGGGGAACCGCCGGCATGCGATGGCCGCGGCATTGGCAGGGCGTGGAGCCTGCGGCGCCGCATCGTCATTAATTTAAAGGAAGTCACCATGGGCAATCGCCTGAGCAAAATCGCCACCCGAACCGGCGACGACGGCACCACCGGCCTCGGCGATGGCCGCCGCGTGCGCAAGGATGACGCGCGGATCGCCGCGATCGGCGACGTCGACGAACTGAATTCGAACCTCGGCGTGCTGCTGTGCGAGGCGTTGCCCGACGACGTGCGGCAGGCGCTCGTCGCGATCCAGCACGATCTGTTCGATCTTGGCGGCGAGCTTTGCATCCCCGGCCACACCGTGATCGCCGACGCGCAACTCGCGCAACTCGACGCGTGGCTCGCGCAATACAATGCCACGCTGCCGCCGCTCAAGGAGTTCATCCTGCCCGGCGGCGTGCGCGCCGCAGCCATCGCGCACGTGTGCCGGACGGTGTGCCGGCGCGCCGAGCGCGCGATCGTCGCGCTCGGCCAGATCGAGACCATCAACGCCGCGCCGCGTCAGTACGTGAACCGGCTGTCGGACCTGCTATTCGTGCTCGCGCGCGTGCTGAACCGCGCCGGCGGCGGCACGGACGTGCTGTGGCAGCACGATCGCCAGAAGCAGGTCTAACGTTGTTGCCGCGAGCGCCCGAGGCGCACGTCACTGCGGAATGGCAGTGGTACGCGCCCCGGGCGACGGTAAAACGCGTAGCCCGCGCTTAATTACCGCTGCCGCGCGCGATGCGTCGCTGCCAGACCGATTCGGCCAGCCCTTCGAGGACGGCGATGCTTTCGTCCCAGCCGATGCAGGCATCGGTGATGCTCTGGCCGTACGTCAGTTCGCACCCTTCCTGCAGATCCTGACGGCCCGCCACCAGATGCGATTCCACCATGACGCCGACGATCCGTTCGTCGCCCGAAGCGATCTGGCGGCCGATGTCCGCGCACACCGGAATCTGGTTCTCGTGCTTCTTCGAACTGTTCGCGTGGCTCGCGTCGATCATCAGGCGCGCCGCGAGACCCGCCTTGCCGATGTCGGCGCAGGCGACGTTCACGCTCTCTGCGTCATAGTTCGGCGTTTTGCCGCCGCGCAGGATGATGTGGCAGTCCTCATTGCCCGCCGTCGACACGATCGCCGAGTGACCGCCCTTCGTCACCGACAGGAAATGGTGCGGCTGCGAGGCGGCCTTGATGGCGTCGACGGCGATCTTCACGTTGCCGTCCGTGCCGTTCTTGAAGCCGACCGGGCACGACAGGCCCGACGCCAGT
>CALFSF010000590.1 GCA_937917025.1 uncultured Paraburkholderia sp. | reverse complement strand
ATTACTGGGGGCAGGGTGCGCACAGCGCGTTGCCGATCGTCGGCGATTTCTACCAGCGTGCGTTGCGCTCACGCGTGCTCGATCCGCAGGAGCGTTTCCCGAAGGAAGAGCCGGGCACGGTTTCCGTGTGGTTTGCGAAGGCGCGCGAATGGGCCGGGCAGCTTTTTTCCGCGAAGCCGAAACCTGACGTGGCGAGCGGTACGCGTCACAAGCCGCGCCCGCGTCCGGTGATTCCAGCGCAGCCGCCCGCATCGCCGCCGACGTCCGCCTCCACGCCGGTGGCGGCAACAACGGCATTGCCGCCGCTTCTGCCGCCGATCATCTCCGGCGCGTCCCAGGAAAGCGGCGGATTCGGCAGCGGCGAGCCCGCCTCGGCACCGACGCCGACGCCCGATGCGCCGTCTGCGGGCACAGGTGAAAGCTCCGGCACAGCGCCGGGCGATCAGCCCTGAGCAACGTCCGGTCGGGCAGCGGACGCCCGACCGGATCGTCAGCGCGATGAGACGCCGGCGCTCGCCGCTTCAGGTACGATATCCGGACGATGAATTCCGTTTCTGTTGCCGCTTCCGTTCCCGCTTCTTCTGGCGCGCGCCGCATCGCGCATCTGGACATGGACGCGTTTTACGCGTCCGTGGAATTGTTGCGCTATCCCGAGCTGCGCGGTCAGGCGGTCGTGATCGGCGGGGGACGCAATGCCGTGCCCGAAACGCTCGAAGACGGCACCCGGCGCTTTCGAAAGCTGCGCGACTACGCGGGGCGCGGCGTCGTGACGACCTCGACGTACGAAGCGCGCGCGCTTGGCGTGTTCTCCGCGATGGGGATGATGAAGGCGGCGCAGCTTGCGCCCGAAGCGATCCTGCTGCCCACCGATTTCGATTCGTACCGCCATTATTCGCGCCTCTTCAAGACGGCCGTGGCCGCATTTACGTCGCAGATCGAGGACCGCGGCATCGACGAGATCTACATCGATCTCACCGACGTGCCGGGCGAGCCGGCCGACATCGGCATGCGCATCAAGGCGGCGGTTCGGGAGGCGACGGGTCTCACGTGTTCGATCTGCATTGCGCCGAACAAGCTGCTCGCGAAAATCGGCTCCGAACTCGACAAGCCGGACGGCCTCACGCTGCTGACCATGGACGACGTGCCAACGCGGATCTGGCCGTTGCCGGCGCGCAAGGTGAACGGCATCGGCCCGAAAGCGAGCGAAAAACTCGCGGCCATCGGCATCGCGACGGTCGGCGATCTGGCGGCGGCCGCGCCGGACCTGCTCCAGTCGCACTTCGGCCGGAGCTATTCCGCGTGGCTTGCCGAGGTCGCGCAGGGCATCGACGCGCGGCAGGTGGTCGTGAGTTCCGAGCCGCGCTCGATGAGCCGCGAAACGACGTTCGAGCGCGACCTGCACCCTCGCCGGGACAGGGCGACGCTCTCCGAGACGTTCACCGGGCTATGCGTGCGGGTCGCGGACGACCTGCGGCGCAAAGGCTATACTGGTAAGACCGTGGGCATCAAGTTGCGCTACGACGACTTCAGGACGGTCACGCGCGATCTGACCATTCCGTACCCGACGGCGGACGCAACCGAAATTCGCCGCGCCGCAACAGAATGCCTGAAGCGCGTGCCGCTCGATCGAAGACTGCGTCTGCTCGGCGTGCGTGTTTCGGCGCTGTCGCCCGCGGGCAGCGAGCCTGCTGGACCGGCTCCGGTTCAGGGCGAGTTGCCGTTTTCTTCGGAACACCACGGCGGTTGATCAAAAGCGATCATCAACAGGACACATGCGATGGCGAGGCAGGTGATTTACAGCGGCACGCCTTCACAGGTCATCAATATTCCGGCCTTCTTGAAGGGCGGTGTTGTCATGGCGCTGGTGGGCGCGATCGATCTTGTGACGGCGGGCGATTTCCCGTTCCAGTGGTCACTCGTGCTGGTGCAGGCCGCGACGATCATGATCGGCGTCGCGCTGCCGTTTCTCAAGACGGCATCTACCGAAATCGTCATCGATACCGAGCGGATCAGCTGGACGCAGGGCATTTTCAGCCGGCGCACCTCGAGTCTCGAACTCGCGCGCATCCGTCACGTGACGGTGGTGTATCCGCGGTGGCAGCGCGCGTTCGGCACGGGTTCGATCGTGCTCGATACGGGTGACGGGAGGCGCCCGATGCGTCGTCTGCCAGGCATCCGCCACGCCGACGAACTATGCAGGAAACTCGAAGCGGCGATCGCCGCTTCGCCCGAGCTCAAGGACGAACACCTGCGCTACGCGTAGGGGTCGTCGCCGAAGCGAAGCCTCGGTTGCGACACGCGCGTACCTGTCACGCGCTAGATTTCTCCCTTCACATGAGCTGGATCGCCGGCGGCCTGAACGCCTGGCGGCACCGGCTTTTCGTTGATCCACGCGTTCAGCAGCGTCGACGTGACGGCGAGAATCACCGGCCCCATGAAGAGGCCGACGATGCCGAACGCGAACATCCCGCCCAGCACGCCCGACAGGATCAGCAGCATCGAGAGGTTCACGCCGCGCTTGATCAGCATCGGGCGCAGCACGTTGTCGAGCATCGCGATCATGACCGACCAGATGAGCAGCAGAATCGCGACCAGATGCGACGAGTGGAAAAAGAGCCACGCGACCGAACCGAGCAACGGCAGAAGCGGCCCGATCTGCGCGAGACACAGCATCAGCATCAGGGCCGTCAGGATTCCCGCGCCGGGCACGCCGGCCACCCACAGGCCGATGCCGCCGAGCGCGGATTGCGTGACCGCGGTGACCACGATGCCGAGCGCCACGGCGCGAACCGCGAGGCCCGCGAGCTTGATCGCGCCTTCGCCGCGTTGCCCGGCGATCCGTCCGGCAAAGCGTGTCATGAACGCCGCCGCCTGCTCGCCGTTCATGTAGAGAATGCCGGAGATGATGACCGTGATGAACATGTGAATCACGAACACGCCGACGACGGCCGCATGACCGAGCATCCAGCGCGCGCCGATGCTCAGGTACGGCTCGAGTTTGGCGAGCAGGCCGCCGGGGCCCGCATCCGAAAGCACCTGCCATTCCGTGCCGATGCGCTCGCCAATCAGCGGAATCTCCCTGATCCAGTCGGGCGGCGGCGCCAGCGCGTAGTCGGGCAGGCTCTTGATGGCCGCCATGATCTCGCCGCCGTGCAACGCGAGCGTCGAGATGGCCTGGTACAGCGGCAATACGATCACGACGAGCAGACACAGCAGCATCACGAACGTGGCGATCCATCGCCGGTTGCCGCAGCGTCGCTGGATGGCGAGCATCAACGGCCACGTGGCGACCACGATGGTCGTCGCCCAGATGAGGCCTGGAATGAACGGACTCAGTACATAGATACTGCCGACCGTCAGTGCCACCAGGATGACGATCACAAGCAGTGTGCGGGCAATGTCGGTTGAATCGCGCTGGTTCAAGTTACCCTCCTGAACGGGTTGGTGCTGTGCAGCGTACTTTATCGTAGTAGCACCACCGCATGTGTGCCGGAATCTTGAAGCGTGTCAGCCGGGACCGCCGACGAACCAGCGATAGTAAGGATTGTCCGGGTCCGCGTGCATGACGTGTCCGATATCGCGCTGCCATGCATCGCGGTCGCCGCGCTGCAATGGAACGAGACCGAAGCGGCGCTGCGTCGCGCGACGAAAAAGGCTCGCAAAAAGCACGCGGAAAAGCCGCCGCTTCCGCCGTTGAACGAGTACTGAA
>CALFSF010000589.1 GCA_937917025.1 uncultured Paraburkholderia sp. | reverse complement strand
CGCCCTCGCGCCGCGGTGATCGTCAACGAATCCGGCGAACTCGGCATCCACGGCGAAATCCTCATGGGTTGCGGCATCGGCTGCAATGAAGACGGCAGCGAGGCGGAAGGCCAGTTGTATGAACTCGCCAACGGTTGCCTTTGCTGCACCGTGCAGGAAGAGTTTTTTCCGGTCATGGAGAAGCTCGTCGAGCGACGCGAGCAGATCGACCACGTGCTGATCGAGACATCCGGCCTCGCATTGCCCAAGCCGCTGGTTCAGGCGTTCAACTGGCCGCGGATCAAGAACAGCTTTACGGTCGACGCAGTCGTCACCGTGGTCGACGGTCCTGCCGCGGCGAGCGGACAGTTCGCGCAAAATCCACTTGCCGTCGAAGCGCAGCGCAAGGCCGATCCGAATCTCGATCACGAATCGCCACTGCACGAGCTGTTCGAAGACCAGTTGTCCGCAGCGGATCTGGTGATTCTCAACAAGACCGACCTGCTCGAAGAATCGAAGCAATGCGAAGTCGAAGCCCTGATCCGCGAGGAAATCCCGTCCCAGGTGAAGGTGGTGCGCGCGCACATGGGGCAACTCGACCTTCATGCGCTGCTGGGTCTTCAGTCGGCTTCCGAAGAGTCCATTCATCTGCGTCACGACCATCACGGTTCGGCGGACGACGCGGATCATCACCACGACGAATTCGATTCGGTCGTGGTGGAGGCGAATGTTTCCTCGCGTGAAGCGACGATTGCCGCGCTGCAAAGCCTGGTCGAGCGCCACACGATCTATCGCGTCAAGGGTTTCGCGGCGTTGCCGGGTGCCGCCATGCGTCTCGTGATTCAGGGCGTGGGCCGGCGCTTCGACAGCTATTTCGACCGGCGCTGGCAGGCGGAAGAGCTTCGCACGAGCCGCTTTGTGCTGATCGGCGAAGACCTCGATCGGAAGACGTTGCAGCAGGCGCTCGACGCCGCGCTCGATGCCGTACCTCATAGCGCGACACAACAGGCGTAGAACGACATGCATTTGCTGCGCACCACGCCGGGCGGTTTCGTCGACGATACGGCCGGCGTCATCCGGATCGATCAGCGTCCCGCAGACATCGTGGTGCTCAGTTCGGCCGACACGACGCTGTCGCTGCTCGCGAGCGTATTTCCGCGGCTGGGCGCTGATTTTCCGAGCCTGCGGCTCGCGAACGTGACGTTTCTCAGGCAACCGGCGTCGGTCGATTTCTACGTCGAGGACGTGCTGCAGCACGCGAAGGTCGTCGTCGTCGATCATCTGGGCGGCGAGGCGTACTGGCCTTACGGTATCGAACAGGTGGTCGCGCTCGCCGAACGCAGGCAGCAGGTGCTGGCGATGTTCTCAGGCGACCTGCAGGAAGACCCGAATCTGCTTGCACGCAGCACGGCCGATGCCGCGCTATGTCATCAGCTATGGCGCTATCTTCGCGAGGGCGGCCCGCGGAATGCGGAGCGTTTTCTGCGTTGTATCGCGCATCGCGCGCTGGGTTGGGGCGAGGAGCCCGCGTTGCCACAACCGCTGCCCGCGGCATCGCTTTACCATCCGTCGCGCGACGTTCCGACGATCGAAGACTGGCAGGCGCGCTGGCATGCCGATGCGCCTGTCGTCGCGATTCTCTTTTATCGCGCGCATTTGCAGGCAGCCAATACCGCCGTGTTCGACGCATTGATCGACGCGCTCGATACGCAGGGCCTTAACCCGTTGCCACTCGCGATCACGTCACTAAAGGACAGTGTAAGCCGCGACATGGTGCAGCAATTGTGCGCGCGACATGACGTGGCGCTGGTACTCAACACGACCGCATTCGCCGCGTCGTCAATCGACGATCCCGAGCCGCTCGCGCTGGCGGGCGATGCACCCGTGATGCAGGTAATTCTGAGTGGCGGCAATCGCGACGACTGGCTCAAGGACAACCAGGGCCTCAATTCGCGCGACATCGCGATGCATGTCGCGCTGCCGGAAGTGGACGGCCGCATCATCACGCGGGCCATCAGCTTCAAGGGACTGGCGTATCGTTGTGCGCACACCGAAGTCGACGTCGTACGTTATCAGCCTGATCACGGGCGCGTCGCGTTTCTCGCGGAGTTGAGCCGGCGCTGGTGCAGGCTGCGGCGCATCGACAACGCCGACAAGAAGCTCGCGCTGATCCTTGCGAACTATCCGGTAAGCGAAGGGCGCATCGGCAACGGGGTCGGGCTCGATACGCCTGCGTCCGTCGTCGGTATTCTTTCGATGTTGCGTGACCAGGGTTATCGGATCGGCGACATTCCCGCCGACGGCGATGCCCTGATGCGCTCGCTCACCGAAGGCGTGACGAACGATCCCGTGGTGCGCGACCTGCGTCCGGCGCTGCAAAGTCTTGCGCTCGACGACTATCTGACGCATTTCCATGAGTTGCCCGCTGAAGTACGCGACGCGCTGAACGCGCGTTGGGGCACGCCAGAACACGACCCGACGCTGCGTCGTGGCCGCTTCATGATCGCGGGCTGGCGTTGCGGGCATGTGTTCATCGGCATCCAGCCGGCGCGCTCGCGCGATGGCGGCGACTACGCCAGCTATCACGACGCCGATCTCGTGCCGCCGCACGCGTATCTGGCGTTCTATTTCTGGCTGCGTCACCGGTTCGGTATCGACGCGGTTGTGCATGTCGGCAAGCACGGCAACCTGGAATGGCTGCCGGGCAAGAGCGTCGCGCTCAGCGACACCTGCTGGCCCGATCTCATTCTCGGGCCGATGCCGCATCTGTATCCGTTTATCGTCAACGACCCGGGCGAGGGCAGCCAGGCGAAGCGGCGCACGCAGGCGGTCATCATCGATCACCTGATGCCGCCGCTCACGCGCGCGGAGACCTACGGCCCGTTGCAGGATCTCGAACGCCAGGTCGACGAATACTATGAAGCGTTGATGGTCGACCCGCGTCGCTCGAAACTGCTGCGCCGGACCATTCTCGAAACGATCGTCACGCACCGTCTGCACGACGAGCTGAGCCTCGGTCTGCCCGACGGCCAGGATGCGGAAGACGCGCTGCTCACACGTGCCGATGCGTATCTGTGTGAGTTGAAGGAAGCGCAGATTCGCGATGGCTTGCATACGTTCGGACAGTCGCCACAAGGCGTTCAGCGGCGCGATACGCTGCTTGCGCTCGGCCGTTTTCCGGTGGGTGACGGGCAGCGCGAGAAGGCAGGGCTGATCGACGCGCTCGCGCGCGATCTGCGGATGGATCATCTCTTCGATCCGCTGACAGCGGACTGGTCCGCGGCATGGGAAGGTGGGCGGCCCGATATCCTTCAGCAGGTCAGCGAAGCGCCGTGGCGGCATAACGGCGATACACGCGAACGGCTCGAATTGCTGGCATCGGCGTTGCTGAACGATGTCGCAGGCGAGAGCGGGGCAGAGGCAGGAACGGTGCATCAAGCCGGTACGTTGCCTCAGGCGGAACGCGTAATCGCGCGCCTTCGAAACGACATCCTGCCGCGCCTCGACGCCTGTGGGCCGCAGGAAATGCTGCAACTGCGGCGCGGACTGGAGGGCCGTTTCGTGCCGCCGGGCCCGAGCGGTTCGCCTTCGCGTGGTCGCCCCGACGTGCTGCCGACCGGCCGCAACTTCTATTCCGTCGACACACGTGCGGTACCGACGCAGTCGGCGTGGTCGCTGGGCCTGAAGTCGGCGCAGCAGCTGATCGAGCGCCACGTGCAGGAACACGGCGACTATCCGCGAGCGATCGGCCTGTCGGTGTGGGGCACCGCGACGATGCGCACCGGCGGCGACGACATCGCGCAGGCGCTGGCGTTGCTCGGCGTCCGACCCCGGTGGGCGCCAGGCAGCCATCGTGTGACCGGCTTCGAGATCATGCCGATCGAGGCGTTCGACCGCCCGCGTATCGACGTGACCCTGCGCGTATCGGGTTTCTTTCGCGATGCGTTCGCCAACGTGATGCACCTGTTCGACGCGGCGGTGCAGGCTGTCGCCGAACTCGACGAACCCGGGGACATGAATCCCGTCCGCGCCCGCGTGCTGCGCGAAAAAGAGGCGTTGATGGCGCAAGGCATGGACGCCGTCGAAGCGCGCCGCCGAGCCGGCTGGCGCGTTTTCAGTGCGAAGCCCGGTTCGTATGGCGCGGGCCTGCAGGAGATGATCGACACGCGGCAATGGCAGACCGACGCGGACCTGTCCGCGGCGTATCAGGCGTGGGGCGGCTATGCGTATGCGCAAAAGAGCGCCGGCGAAGACGCGCGCGAAATCTTCGGCACGCGTCTCGCCGCGCTCGATGTCGTGCTCCAGAATCAGGACAATCGCGAACACGACGTGCTCGATTCGAACGATTACTACCAGTTCCAGGGCGGCATGGTTGTGGCAGTCCGCCACCTCGCGGGCACGCAGCCGCATATCTATCACGCCGATCACAGCAATCCAGCCGCGCCGCGCATCCGCACGCTGCACGAGGAAATCGCCCGGGTGATCCGCTCACGCGTGGTGAATCCGAAATGGCTGGACGGCGTGAAGCGTCACGGTTACAAGGGCGCGGCGGAAATTGCCGCCACCGTCGACTATCTCTATGGTTTCGATGCGACGGCACGCGTGATTTCGGATCATCAGTACGCGCTCGTCACCGATGCATACCTGAACGATAGCGCCACGCGCGATTTTCTCGCGAAGCACAATCCGCATGCGCTGCACGGCATTTGCGAGCGTCTGCTCGAAGCGGTGCAGCGCGGCCTGTGGCAAAACCCGGGCGACTATCGCGCGCAGATCGAGCAGCATCTGCTGGCAAGCGAACAGCAACTCGAAGGAACACGAACATGAACATGAACGCATCGACGGATTCGCCCGGTGGCATCGCGTCGTCGTCAACCGCACGCAGGACGTTTCCGTTCGCGGCGTTGATCGGGCAGGCGCCGTTGCAGCAGGCGTTATTGCTCGCGGCAATCGAT
>CALFSF010000588.1 GCA_937917025.1 uncultured Paraburkholderia sp. | reverse complement strand
GTGAACGCCAATATCGGCAACAGCGCCGTGACCAGCGGCGTCGCCGAGGAAGTGGAAAAGATGGTCTGGTCCATCCGCTGGGGCGCGGACACGGTGATGGACCTTTCCACCGGCCGCCACATCCACACCATCCGCGAATGGATCATCCGCAACAGCCCGGTGCCGATCGGCACGGTGCCGATCTATCAGGCGCTCGAAAAGGTCAACGGCAAGGCAGAAGACCTGACGTGGGAAATCTTCCGCGACACGCTAATCGAACAGGCCGAACAGGGCGTCGACTACTTCACGATTCACGCGGGCGTGCGTCTGCAATACGTGCCGCTCACCGCGAAGCGCATGACCGGCATCGTGTCGCGCGGTGGTTCGATCATGGCGAAGTGGTGCCTCGCGCATCACAAGGAAAGCTTCCTGTACGAGCACTTCGAGGACATCTGCGAAATCATGAAGGCGTACGACGTGGCGTTCTCGCTCGGCGACGGCCTGCGTCCCGGTTCGATCTACGACGCGAACGACGAAGCGCAACTGGGCGAGCTGAAGACGCTCGGCGAGCTCACGCAGATCGCGTGGAAGCACGACGTGCAGACGATGATCGAAGGCCCCGGCCACGTGCCGATGCAACTCATCAAGGAGAACATGGACCTGCAGCTGGAATGGTGCGACGAAGCGCCCTTCTACACGCTCGGGCCGCTCACGACCGACATCGCGCCGGGCTACGACCACATCACGTCGGGCATCGGCGCCGCGATGATCGGCTGGTTCGGCACGGCGATGCTGTGCTACGTGACGCCGAAGGAACACCTGGGCTTGCCGAACAAGGACGACGTGAAGACCGGCATCATCACATACAAGCTCGCCGCGCACGCCGCCGATCTCGCGAAGGGTCATCCGGGTGCGCAGGTGCGTGACAACGCGCTGTCGAAGGCGCGCTTCGAATTCCGCTGGGAAGACCAGTTCAATCTCGGCCTCGACCCGGACAAGGCGCGTGAATTCCACGACGAAACGCTGCCGAAGGATTCGGCGAAGGTCGCGCATTTCTGCTCGATGTGCGGGCCGCACTTCTGCTCGATGAAGATCACGCAGGACGTGCGCGAATATGCGGCGCAACAGGGCATCAGCGACGACGAAGCCTTGAAAAAGGGAATGGAAGTGAAGTCGATCGAGTTCATGAAGAAAGGCGCCGAGATCTATCAACGGCAGTAATTCACGGCAATAACTACCGCAAACGCGCGACGCCGCGCGTGGAAGGCAGGTAAGGAAGCCCGCTTCGGCGGGCTTCTTTTTGTGCGTGCCATATAGCGGGCGTCGCCCGCGCCGGCATGGGCAGGAATGCAGGATGCTTCTCCTTTCATCATCGAAACAGGAGGAGTCGTCATCATGAAAGCGATTCAGCGAGTGAGCGCGATTGCAGCCCTGGTCACGATGGTCGCGAGTCTGTCGGCCTGTGACGGCATGAGTCCGCGTACGCGGGACACGGCGATCGGCGCGGGCGTGGGTGGCGCAGCGGGCGCAGCGATTGGCGGCAGCACGCTGTCGACGCTGGGCGGTGCCGCCGTCGGCGGTGTGGTCGGGAATCAGGTCGGGAAGTGAGCGACGCTTTTGAAATATGCGGTAACCGCTTGCTAACGCAATAGAGCCGGCGTCGGCGTAAGCTCGAAGGAATCGCATCGTCCGCGAGGCGGTGCGATGGACGCGGCCACACGTCGGAATGACGTGCGGGCCGCGGTGGGGTCACACGACGTGACCAAACAGGGAGTGCGTCATGAAGCCCGTCTCCATCATCCTTCGCTCAGCCGGGGCCGTCCTGTTGCTGACGCTGTCCGGCTGCTACTACCCGTATGGTTACTACCCATACGGCTACGGCTATAGCGCCGTCCCCCTTGCCACGACGCAGCAGGACATGCCCCCGGGCCAGCAACCCGACCAGAACGGCGTCTACACGCAGGCCGTGCCGCCGACACAATCGACACAATCGACGCAATCGACGCAACCGCAGCAGCAAAGCGCGGCATCGACCGGCTACGTGCCGCCAGCCTATACCGCCGTGCCCGCCTACTATCCCGCCTACCCCGCTTATCCCGCGTATTACGGCTATCCGGCGTGGTATGGGCCGTCCGTCGCGATCGGCTTCGGGTTCTGGGGCGGCGGATGCTGCTACCACGGTGGCTACTACCACGGCGGCGGTTATCACCACGGCGGCGGTGGCTACTATCACGGTGGAGGACACGGTCACTAGGACTGTGTCATCGCGGTTCGGGACGTGCTCCTTCCGCCTCGGGAAGCGCACGTCCCACGCCATGCCCACGCATCGAATCAAATCGTTTTCTTTCGTTTTGCCTTCAACATCCCCGCCGGTAGTTTCCCTGCTTGACGGCGCGGCGCAGGTCTCTATGCTGCGACTGGTTCACGAACTATCCGTTTAATTAGCGAAGCAGCGCCGTGCCCGCCCGACGACGTCCGCTTCGGTCCGTCCTGTCTCAAGCGGCGCGGCGATGACCGGTTGTTATTGCGCGTCGATTCCTACAACAACGAAGGAGACGTGATGTTCCACCAGCTACTGACTCCCATCGGCAACGCCCTGTTGCCATCGTTCATCGTTGCCGCGCTGCCGATCATCGTCGTGCTCGTCCTGCTCGGGTGGGCGCGAAGGCCTGCGTGGCAGGCATCGCTTGCCGGGCTGATCGTCGGCCTGCTGGTTGCGATCTTCGCCTGGCAGTTCCCGGTCGGGCTCGCGATCAATTCGGTGGTGGCGGGCGCCGTGTTCGCGTGCTGGCCCGTGATGTGGATCGTGTTCACCGCGATCCTGCTCTATAACGTCGCGCTGAAGTCGGGACGCTTCGCCGCGTTCCGGATGTGGATGATCGACAACCTGCCGAACGACCGGCGCATCGTGCTGGTCGTGATCGGCTTTTCGTTCGGCGCGCTGCTCGAAGGCATTTCCGGTTTCGGCACGCCCATCGCGATCACGAGTTCGCTGCTGATCCTGCTCGGCTTCCCGACGCTCGAAGCGCTCACGTTCACGCTGATCTTCAACACCGCGCCGGTCGCGTTCGGCGCGCTCGGCGTGCCGATCACCGTACTCGGCGCGGTCACGCACCTGCCCACCGATGCGCTCGCGAAAATGGTCGGCCGCCAGTTGCCGTTTTTCGCGCTGCTGCTGCCGTTCTACGTGATCGGCGTGTACGCCGGGTTTCGCAACATGCTGCGTATCTGGCCGGTGCTGCTCGTCTCGGGCGCCAGCTTCGCGCTGACGCAGTTCGTCACGTCGAACTACATCAGCTACAGCCTGACGGACGTGCTGGCGTCGCTCGTCTCGCTGATCCTGACGATCGGTTTCCTGCGCGTCTGGAAGCCCGCTGTCGATCCGAAATTCGCGATCAACGTCGATCGCGTGAACGAGGTGCGCGGCAAGGTGAGCGGCGCGCAGGGCTGGGTGCCGTGGCTGATCGTGGCGGTGGTCGTGATCGTCTGGACGATCGCGAAGGTGTTCCTGATCGGCGACGTGAAGGTTCCGTGGCCGGGCCTCGACAAGGCCGTCTTCATCACGCTGTACAACACGCCGTATGGCGCCGTGTGGGACTTCCAGCCGCTCGCGACCGGTACCGCGATTCTCGTGGCCGCGATCATCACGTCGTTCGTGGTCCGCCTGCCGGTCAGCGAATTCGGCCGCGCGATCGTCGATACCTGGGTGCAGACGCGGATCGCCATCCTGACCGTGGCGACGATTGTCGGCCTCGCGTATCTGATGAACTACTCGGGGCTGAACTACACGCTCGGCCTCGGCGTGGCATCGGTGGGCGCGTTCTTTCCGCTGGTGTCCGCGTTTCTCGGCTGGGTGGCCGTGTTTCTCTCGGGCAGCGACACGTCGGGCAACGCGCTCTTCGGCAACCTGCAGGTCGTGGCCGCGAACCAGCTGAACCTGAACCCGGTGCTGATGGCCGCGACCAATTCATCCGGCGGCGTAATGGGCAAGATGATCTCGCCGCAGAACATCGCGACCGGTGTCGCGACGACGGAATTGAAGGGCAAGGAAGGCGTCGTGTTTGCGAAGACGTTTAAACACTCGATCCTTCTTACTGTCCTGCTCGGAGTGCTCGTCTGGCTGCAGCAGAACGTGCTGACGGGGATGATTCCGCATTAATTGCGCGTTCGCCTGGATTGACCCGCCGGATATGGCGGGTTGCGGATATGGATTGTCGTGGCGCCGCCTCAGTGGGAGGCGGCGCCGCGTTTGGCGTTTGGCGTTTGGCGTTTGGCGT
>CALFSF010000587.1 GCA_937917025.1 uncultured Paraburkholderia sp. | reverse complement strand
ACCAAAGTAGACATAAAGGGAAAAGGGTACTCTTTCCCAGCAAACCTGAGGGTGACATCCCCCGGCAATCTCCCGATGCCGACCTTCCTGAGCCACGGCCAGCACCTGGACAAAACCGCGACAGCAACAAAAGTAGTGAGTAACCAGCGGATCATGGCATCGCGCTCAAAGCGAATGTGTCCGGTCGCCGCGCGCAAACGCGGCAATCCCCTCGTCGATGCCGCGCGAAAACGCGATCACCTTGAAAAGCTCTCCCATCTCAGCCTCGGAAAGCAGCTTCTGCACCGCATTCGCCGCAGGCAAATACCGCTTGATGTCCGAAGGATCAAGATCACCAAGCGCATCGGTAATGCCAGCATTCAACAAAAACCGCGCCTGCGACGTATATCCAAGCAGATCCACCCCCGTATCGACACCCGTCTCGGCGACGCCACTAAACTCGACGTGCGCGGTAATGTCCTGCAACCCGGGATACAAAAACGGATCCCCGTGCGCACGATGCCGGTAATGACACATCAGCGTCCCCTCAGCACGCTGCGCATGGTAATACTCGTGACGCGGAAATCCATAGTCGATAAAAAACGCGGCGCCACGCTCAAGCATCGTGCAGATCGTCCGCGTAAAAGCAAACGCGGCCTCGTGCGTCTCAGCGACATAGTCGCCCTCCACGTCGAGGGAATCGAGAAACGCCATGTCGGCCGTCGCACCCACCGGCCGGTCCTCGAACGTCAACGCACCATCGCGCCAGGTCACGCCGCGCTCACGCCACGCGCCATCGGTACGCGCAAAGAGCCGCACCGGCATCGCGTCGAGTACTTCGTTGCCAATCACGACACCCTCGAAGCGCTCAGGCAACGCATCCAGCCAGCGCACCTTCGCGGCCAGCGCGGGCGCCTCCGCTTCGATCGTCGCACGCTGACGCTCACGCAGTTCGCCCGACAGATCGACAATCGAATACGTATCGAATTCGACGTCCTGCGCCGCAAGTTCATTCAGAAGTCCGGCCGCGAGTTTGCCGGTGCCCGCGCCGAATTCCATCACGGCACGCGTGCCGCTCGCCGCCAGCGTCTCCGCCACAGGACGCGCGAGCGTCGCGGCGAAAAGCGGCGACAGCTCGGGCGCGGTGACGAAATCGCTGCCGTCCTCCGCGCGGCGCCCAAACTTCATCGCGCCGCCGCTGTAGTAGCCGAGGCCCGGCGCGTACAGCGCGCGCTCCATGTAGCGCTCAAACGGCAGCCAGCCGCCGTTCGCGTCGATCTCCGCGCGGATCTGCGCGACCAGCGCCTCCGACTGCGCAAGCGCGGCCGCGCCGGGAGCAGGTAAACTATCGGGTTCGTGAGCTTTCGGATTCATCCGCATATTGTAAATGACCGACTCTTCCAGCACTTCACACGCCGGCAGCATCCACGGCGCCCCCGCACGCGTCGTCCTGATCACCGGCGCGGCGCGCCGGATCGGCCGCGCGCTCGCCATCGGCTTCGCGTCGAAAGGCTGGGACGTGGCCGTGCACTACGGCGCGTCCCGCGAGGAAGCGGATGAAGTCGTCGAGGCGATCGTCGCGCTCGGCCGTCGCGCGGTCGCGCTGCACGCGGATCTCGCCGACGAAGCGCAGGTCCTGAAGCTCGTGCCGGATTGCATCGCAGCGCTCGGCCGTCCCGCATGCGTGATCAACAACGCGTCGCTCTTCGCCGAAGACGCGGCGAACGACGTCGGCTATGAACGGCTGCTGCACCTCGCGGCGATCAACCTGGCGGCGCCGCTCGTGCTGGCGCGCACGCTGCATGAAGCGACGCCGCAAGCCGCGTGCAGCGACGAATCGCTGCGCGGCTGCGTCATCAACGTGCTGGACCAGAAGCTGTACAACATGAATCCGGACTATCTTTCGTACACGGTGTTGAAGGCCGCGCTGCAGACGGCAACCGTCGCGCTCGCGCAGGCGCTCGCGCCGAAGCTGCGCGTGGTCGGGCTGGCCCCCGGCCTCACGCTGCAATCCGCCGATCAAACGCCGCAAGGCTTCGCCGAGGCGCACACGGTCACGCCGCTTGGCCGTGCTTCGCGTCCGGAGGATCTGGTGGCCGCTGCGCTGTATCTCGCGGATGCGCAGGGCGTGACGGGTTCGACGCTGGTCGTCGACGGCGGTCAGCATCTGGTGCCGCTGCCGCGTGACGTAATGTTTTTGACGGGCGCCTGAACGCACGCGAAGGCCTGTCAGGCCCTCGCTGCACAAAGCGCTCCTTGCGTGTCCGCACGCTTCTATCGACACTGGAACGATCATGCTCGACGCTCTCTCGCATCCCCGGCTCGCCGACTGTCGCCGGCTCTTTCTGCGCAACTACGAAGTGCACATCAACATCGGCGTGCATGACTTCGAAAAGCGCGGCGAGCAGCGCGTCGTGATCAACGTGGAGCTATACGTGCCGCTCGCCTTGTCGACGCCCGTGGCGGACCGGCTGAGCGAAGTCGTCGACTACGACTTCATGCGCTCGACCATCGCGCGTCGCGTCGAACAGGGCCACATCCATCTGCAGGAAACGCTCTGCGATGATCTCGTCAAGACCATGCTCGCGCATCCGCAGGTGCGCGCGGCACGCGTTTCGACAGAAAAACCGGATGTGTATCCGGACTGCGACGCCGTCGGCGTCGCAGTCTTTCGGATCAAGGAAGGTTAAGCGTCGGCGGTATTGGGAGCCGTTGCGCTCACGTCACAGGTAACGGCCGCGGCGCGCGCCGCGGGACGCACGAACTCGATGCGGTTCTCGCTGGAATGCGAGAACACGAGCGCGGTTTGCGTGTAGGACGTATCGCCGAAGAGCGACGCTTCGTCGATCTTCGCGAGACCCGATGCGAGCCCGCGGAAATCGAAGAGGCTGGTGTCGGCGAGATGCGACGGCACGACATCGGACAGCGCGCGAAACACGTTGTCGACGCGGCCCGGCGTGTCGCGTTCCCATTGCGTCAGCATGTCCTTCACTTTCTTGCGCTGAAGATTTTCCTGCGAACCGCACAGGTCGCACGGAATGATCGGATATTCCATCGCACGCGCGTACGTCGCGATGTCCGACTCCTTGCAGTACGCGAGCGGCCGGATCACGATGTGCGCGCCGTCGTCGGTGGCGAGCTTCGGCGGCATCGCCTTCATCTTTCCACCAAAGAACAGGTTCAAAAAGAACGTCTCGACGATGTCGTCACGATGGTGGCCCAGCGCGATCTTGTTGGCGCCCAGCTCTTTCGCCGTGCGGTAAATCACGCCGCGACGCAGGCGCGAACACAGCGAGCACGTGGTCTTGCCCTCGGGCACCTTCTCCTTGACGATCGAATGCGTGTCCGCTTCGACGATCCGGTATTTCACGCAGATCGACTCGAAATACCGCGGCAGGATTTCTTCGGGAAAGCCAGGATGCTTCTGGTCGAGATTCATCGCGATGATCTCGAAGTCGATCGGCGCGCGCTTTTGCAGCGCGAGCAAAACGGAGAGCATCGTGTACGAGTCTTTGCCGCCGCTCATGCACGTCAGGATTGTGTCCCCGTCCTCGATCATGTTGAAGTCGGCGATCGCTTTGCCGACCTGCGACTGCAACCGGGTTTCGAGGCGGAAGAAATTGTTTGAGGCTTTCATGGCAGGCACGCAACAGAGTGAAGATTGCCGCAGTGGCGCGTGGACGCCGGGAAAAGGCGTCAAAAAGCGGTACCGGGCAGAGCCCCAGATGATACATCCAAATACAAATCAAGCACTTGGCGTGCGTAAGGCGCGCTAGCTGGAAGAAATGCGTACGCGGCGCAAAGCCGGCCGGTATCCACCTCGCGGCCAAAGAAATCACCGGATGCGTCGCGCTGGTGGGTTTTGCGCAACGGCGGCGGCGATGCCAGGCGGCAGGCGTCTTCGATAGCGCGAAGTGCGTGCTAACATTGAAGGCTTCCAACTCGACCCTTCGTCGGCGCCATGAATATAGTCATTTTGGCGGCAGGCACCGGTAAGCGCATGCGTTCCTCGCTGCCCAAGGTACTGCATCCACTGGCCGGCCGGCCGCTTCTGTCCCACGTCATCGATACTGCCCGCACGCTTGACCCGACCCGGCTCGTCGTCGTGATCGGTCATGGCGCAGAGGCCGTGCGCGGCGCCGTGGCGGCGCCCGATGTGCAGTTCGCGGTGCAGGAGCAGCAGCTCGGCACGGGACACGCCGTGCAGCAGGCGCTGCCGCTGCTCGATCCTTCCGTGCCCACGCTCGTGCTGTACGGCGACGTGCCGCTCACGC
>CALFSF010000586.1 GCA_937917025.1 uncultured Paraburkholderia sp. | reverse complement strand
TGCGACGACGACGTGCGCAGCTTGACCGGCCAGTACGGCCACACGAGCGGCTTGTTCTCTTCTTCCGGCGGCTGCGGCAGCAGTTCGAACTGCGTGACGCTCTTCGCGCCATGCCGGTTCGACGTGCCGACGCAGTCCGAACCCGTGTCGCCGCCACCGATCACGACCACATGCTTGCCCTTCGCGAGCAGCTGGTTGGGAACCTTGTCGCCGGCGTTGACCTTGTTCTGCTGCGGCAGGAATTCCATCGCGTAATGGATGCCTTCGAGTTCACGCCCCGGCACCGGCAGATCGCGCGGCGTTTCCGAACCGCCAGCGATCACAACCGCGTCGAACTGTTCTTTCAGCTCATCCGGCGTGATGGTTTCTTTCGACGTGTTGCCGATCCAGGCCGGCAGCGAATCTTTCCTGCCGACGAACACGTTCGCGCGGAACGTCACGCCTTCGGCTTCCATCTGGCGCATGCGGCGGTCGATCAGCCACTTTTCCAGCTTGAAGTCAGGAATGCCGTAACGCAGCAGGCCGCCGATGCGGTCGTTCTTTTCGAACACGGTGACATCGTGCCCCGCCCGCGCGAGCTGCTGCGCAACGGCGAGACCCGCAGGGCCGGAACCGACGACCGCGACCTGCTTGCCCGTCTTGTGCTTCGGCGGCTGCGGCGCGACCCAGCCTTCCGTCCACGCCTTGTCGATGATCGCGTGTTCGATCGACTTGATGCCGACCGGATCGTCGTTGATGCCGAGCGTACACGCCGCTTCGCACGGCGCCGGGCAGATGCGGCCGGTGAATTCCGGGAAGTTGTTCGTCGAGTGCAGCACTTCGATCGCGTTCTTCCAGTCCTGATGGAACACCAGGTCGTTGAAGTCCGGGATGATGTTGTTGACCGGGCAGCCGTTGTTGCAGAACGGAATGCCGCAGTCCATGCAACGTGCGCCTTGAATCTTGGCTTCATCGTCGGTCAACGCCGCGACGAATTCCTTGTAGTGCTTCACACGCGTGAGCGGAGCTTCGTACGCCTCATGGCGGCGTTCGAACTCGAGAAAACCGGTTGCCTTGCCCATATGGTTCTCTTCTCTATCTTTATCAGGTGGGGTAATCCGCGCCCGCCGCATCGAAGCGGCGGACGCCTGTTGCTGCTTTCGCAGTGCTGCTGGCCGTGACGCGGAGGCTTTAAGCGGCGAGCACTTCCTTCGCTGCCTTCTTCGCGCCCATTTCGCCGAGCGCGCGCTTGTATTCCGTCGGGAACACCTTCACGAACTGACGTCGCGCGGCGTCCCAGTTTTCGAGCAGCGCCTTTGCACGCGGCGAGCCCGTGAACTGGAAGTGACGCTCGATGAGCCCCTTCAGCAATGCTTCGTCGGTCTGGTTCGCGTGCCACAGCGCGCGGTCGACCGTGCGTTCCTGTTCGGCCTGTTGCAGCACCGGTTCGAGCGCGACCATCGACTTGTTGCACTTGCCGGCGAACAGGTTGTCCGGATCGAACACATACGCGACGCCGCCCGACATGCCGGCCGCGAAGTTACGACCCGTTTCGCCGAGCACGACCACCGTGCCGCCCGTCATGTATTCGCAGCCGTGGTCGCCCGTGCCTTCGACCACCGCCGTCGCGCCCGAGTTACGCACGCAGAAACGCTCGCCCGCGACGCCGCGGAAGAACGCTTCGCCTTCGATCGCGCCGTACATCACCGTGTTGCCGCAGATGATGTTTTCCTCGGACTTGCCGCGGAAATCGTTCGTCGGACGGATGATGATGCGGCCGCCCGACAAGCCCTTGCCGACGTAGTCGTTGCCGTCGCCGACGAGGTCGAGCGTGACGCCCTTCGCGAGGAACGCGCCGAAGCTCTGGCCGGCCGTGCCCTTCAGCTGGATGTGAATCGTGTCGTCGGGCAGGCCGTCGTGGCCGTACTTCTTCGCGATCATGCCGGACAGCATCGCGCCGACCGTACGGTTCACGTTGCGCACCGGCTGGATGAACGAGACGTGCTCGCCCTTCTCGATCGCGGCCTTCGCCTTCTCGATCAGCGTGTGATCGAGCGCGCGCTCAAGACCGTGGTCCTGAACGTCGACGTGCTTGCGCGCCACTTGCGCGGGGACCTGCGGCTGATAGAACACCCGCGAGAAATCGAGACCCTTCGCCTTCCAGTGCTCGACGCCCTTCTTCATGTCGAGCAGTTCGGCGTGACCGATCAGGTCGTCGAACTTGCGGATGCCCAGTTGCGCCATGATTTCGCGCGCTTCTTCCGCCACGAAGAAGAAGAAGTTGACGACGTGTTCCGGCTGGCCCTTGAACTTCGCACGCAGCACCGGATCCTGCGTCGCGACGCCGACCGGGCACGTATTCAGGTGACACTTGCGCATCATGATGCAGCCCTCGACGACGAGCGGCGCCGTCGCGAAGCCGAACTCATCGGCGCCGAGCAGCGCGCCGATCACGACGTCGCGGCCGGTCTTCATCTGGCCGTCGGCCTGCACGCGGATGCGGCCGCGCAACTGGTTCAGCACCAGCGTTTGCTGCGTTTCGGCGAGACCGAGTTCCCACGGCGTGCCGGCGTGCTTGATCGACGACAGCGGCGAAGCGCCGGTGCCGCCATCGTGGCCCGCGATCACGACGTGATCGGCCTTCGCCTTGGCAACACCCGCCGCGACCGTGCCAACGCCCGATTCCGACACGAGCTTCACCGAGATGCTGGCAGCGGAATTCGCGTTCTTCAGATCGTGAATCAGCTGCGCCAGATCTTCGATCGAGTAGATGTCGTGGTGCGGCGGCGGCGAAATGAGGCCGACGCCCGGCACCGAGTAACGCAGCTTGCCGATGTACTCGGACACCTTGTGACCCGGCAACTGGCCGCCTTCACCCGGCTTCGCGCCCTGCGCCATCTTGATCTGGATCTGGTCGGCCGAGGCGAGATATTCCGCCGTCACGCCGAAGCGGCCGGACGC
>CALFSF010000585.1 GCA_937917025.1 uncultured Paraburkholderia sp. | reverse complement strand
TCATCAAGGTCGGCACGATCAGCGGCCCCGACGCGCAGATCTGGGCGGTCGTCCAGAAAGTCGCGAAGCGCGAAGGCCTGAACGTGAAGGTCATCGAATTCAACGACTACGTGCAGCCGAACGCGGCGCTCGATGCAGGCGATCTCGACGCCAACAGCTTCCAGCACCAGCCCTACCTCGACAGCCAGGTCAAGCAGCGTGGCTACAAGATCGTGAATGCCGGCCTGACGTATATCTCGCCGCTCGGCATCTATTCGAAGAAGCTGAAGTCGGTGAAGGATTTGCCGCAAGGCGCGAAGGTCGCCGTGCCGAACGACCCGTCGAATGAAAACCGCGCGCTGCTGTTGCTGCAATCGCAGGGCGTGATCAGGTTGAAGGCCGGCGCGGGCACGAACGGCAACAGCGCGACGCCGCTCGACGTCGCCGAAAATCCGAAGAATGTGAAGCTGATCGAACTGGACGCCGCGCAATTGCCGCGCTCGCTGTCGGACGTCGACGCCGCCGCGATCAACACCAACTTCGCGCTCGCCGCCGGGCTGCAACCGACCAAAGATGCGATCGCGCTCGAAGACATTCACAGTCCGTACGCGAACCTGATCGCGGTGCGCACGCAGGACAAGGACAAGCCGTGGGTGAAGAAACTGGTCGCCGCGTATCAGTCGGAAGACGTGCGCCAGTTCATCAAGACGCAGTTCAAGGGCTCGGTCGTGCCGTCATTCTGATTAGCGCCGTAGCATGCAGGATTGTGGGCAATCCACGATCCTGAGCCATCGAGCCGCAAGCAAGAGCGCCATGGGCAACCCTGGCGCTTTTTTGTCGCCCGCGCAGCCGGACGAACAGTCGACCCGCCGCCCGTTCTCGCGACCGCCGGTCAGTTTCCGCCGAGCTGGAGTCCGCGTCCAAGCAGCTGCTCGATCAACTGCATCGCCGCGACGAGCTGCTCCTGTTCCGCCGGATCGAGTCGCATCAGTTGCGCGCATACCTCGTCGTTGGCGGCTTCGTCGAGCGGTTCATACGCCCTGCGGCCCGCGTCGGTAAGTGTGAGAAGCGACTGACGCGCGTCGGCTTCGGAAGGGCGGCGCGAAATCAGATTGCGCCGCTCGAAGCTTGTGAGGAGCCGGCTCAGGTAACCGCTGTCGAGCCCCAGATTGCGGGCGAGCGCCGCTGCGGTATCCGCGCGGCCACGCTGCAATTCGTGCAGCACGCGCACTTCGGTCAGCGAGAACGGACTTTTCTGCAAGCGCTCGTGCAGCGCGCCGATGCGCTGCGTATAGAAGCGGTTGAAATGGCGCACCACCTGAGCGCGCCGCAGTACTGCGGGATCAGTCAACGCAGGCTCCCCCATGTTCGACTCGACGATCAAACAGTCACTCTATATGTGATTCCGTCCCTTTTACAAATCCGCATCAAAAGCAGCCGCGCTCGACCGAACTGGTATTAAGGCGGTATGTGCTTCGTACCGATTGGGCTCTTTGCGGCCATACCAGTGGCGTTTTTCAAGCGCCTGTACGGGTAAATCCTGATTCGGTTTCTGCGACCAAAACACCGCTCAATACTCTAATAAATTGTTTTATATCAATGCCTTGCGTGAGTTGTTTGATTTCGAATCGACGTGGTTTGACTGGTATTATGTTGGTTATATAATGGGCTCCACTTTCGACAAGCCGCGCTCTCGTTCCCCGACCGCCGGAGCCCCATGGAAACTCGCTGGTCCGCCCTGATGCCTGACGTGCGTAACGTCACGCCGCTCTACCTGCAACTCGCGCGCAACCTCGCGACGGCGATCCATTGCGGCGTCTGGTCGGCCGGCGAGGCGCTGCCGTCCGAGCGCTCGCTGTCCGACGCCATCGGTGTTTCGCGCATTACCGCGCGCAAGGCGATCGAACTGCTCGTCGAGCAGGGGCTGATCCGCCGCGCGCGGGGCGCCGGCAGCTTCATCACGCCGCGCGTCGAGGATCCGCTCTCCCGCCTCACGGGTTTCACGAAGAAGATGGAGCAGCGCGGCTTTCATCCCGATTCCGTGTGGCTCGAACGCGAAATCCGTTCGGCGAATCGTGAGGAAGTCGTGCATCTCGGCCTGTCTCCGGGCTCTCCGGTCGCGAGCCTGCGGCGTCTGCGCCGCGCCGACGGCATCGTGATGGCGGTCGAGCACTCGGCGCTGCCTGCTTCGATCGTGCCGGACCCGCAGGCCATCGGCCTGTCGCTTTACAGCTATCTGGAGCAGCGCGGCATGGCCGTGGTACGCGCGTTGCAGCACTTTCGGGCCGTCAACGCGACGAGCGAGATCGCCGGCCTGATGGACATCGAGCCGCGCACCGCACTGCTCGTGATCACCCGCATCGGCTACAGCGCCGACCAGCGCGCGATCGAACTCACCGACACCTATTGCCGCGACGACTACTACGACTTCGTCGCCGAACTTCGGCAGTAGCGCGGAACAGGAACCAGGCGGAAGCAGTCATGAAAATGCACGACGCATCATCAGAGAGACACATGCTGACCGGAAACATACTCACCACCGATGGCTGGATCAACGGCACGATCGAATTCGAAAACGGCCGCATCACGTCGCTGAAAGGCGAGCGCGCCGATCCTTCGCAGAACGACGATCCGTACATCCTGCCGGGCTTCATCGACCTGCACGTGCATGGTGGCGGCGGCTCCGACGTGATGGAGGCCGGCAACGCGATCGAGACGATCACCCGCACGCACGCACGCTTCGGCACGACGAGCCTGCTCGCCACCACGATGACCGCGCCGCGCGCCGAGCTGATGAACGTCGTCGCGAATCTCGGCGACGTGGTGCGCGTGCGCACGCCGGGCGGCGCACGCGTGCTCGGCGTGCATCTGGAAGGCCCGTACATCAACCCCGGCAAGCTTGGCGCGCAACCGGACGCGGCGGTCTCCGCCGTGCTCGACGAAGTGCTGAAGTATCTGTCGATCGCGCCGATCCGGGTCGTCACGCTGGCGCCGGAAATTTCCGGCCACATGGACATCATCAGCGAGATGGCGGCGCGCGGCGTGCGTGTGCAGCTCGGCCATTCGCTCGGCACGTACGACGACGCCGTCGCCGCGCTGAAGCACGGCGCGTGCGGTTTCACGCACCTGTTCAACGCGATGTCGCCGCTGCATCACCGCAATCCTGGCCTTGTCGGCGCGGCGCTCGCGCATGCCGAATTCGCCGAAATCATTCCTGACCTGCTGCACGTGCATCCGGGCGCGATCCGCGCCGCGATGCGCGCGATTCCGCGTCTGTATGTGGTGACCGACAGCACGTCGGCAACCGGCATGCCGGACGGCGAGTATCGCCTTGGTAGCCAGCACGTCACGAAGTGTCTCGGCGGCGTGCGTCTTGCCGACGGCACGCTCGCCGGCAGCACCCTGACGATGGATCAGGCGCTGCGCAACCTCGTCTCGCTCGGCCTGCCGATGGCCGATGTTTCAAACCGTCTGTCGCGCTACGCCGCCGACTACCTGGGCATCGAGGATCGCGGCCGTATCGCGCGCGGTGCATGGGCCGATGTCGTCGTGTTCGATCGTGAACTGGCGCTGACCGCGACATACGTCGAAGGAGAATCGATTGTCGAATATGCTTGATGAAGCGTTGGCGTCCGCCGACGTAGTCGCCGCGCAGCTTGCGGATACGTCGCGTGTCGAAGCGCTCGCACGCAAACTCGCGGCATTGCCGCGGCACGTCGCGCTGACGGTCGCACGCGGCAGTTCGGACCACGCGGCGAGTTACTTCGCCAGCCTGACGATGAGCCGTCTCGGCGTGCCGGTCGCGTCGCTGCCGATGTCGGTCGCGACGTTGCAACAGGCGCCGCTGCAGGTGCGCGATCAGGTCGCGCTCGCGTTTTCCCAGTCGGGCAAGAGCCCGGATCTCGTCGGCACGATGGTCGCGTTGCGCGACGCCGGTGCGTTGACGATTGCCGCGGTGAACGCGCCGTCGTCGCCGCTCGCGGATGCATGCGAGTTTCATCTGCCGCTGCTCGCAGGCCCGGAACTGAGCGTCGCCGCGACCAAGAGCTACATCGCGATGCTGGCTTTGTCCGCACAGCTCGTCGCGCACTGGCAGCGCGACGAAGCCCTGCTGGCCGCGTTGAACACGCTGCCTGATGCGCTGCGCCAGGCTGGCGCGCTCGACTGGCGCACGGCCGTCGAGGCGCTGCGCGGCGTCGAACGCATGATCGTGATCGGCCGGGGACTTGGCCTCGCGATCGCGCAGGAAGCCGCGCTGAAGCTGAAGGAAACCTCAGGTATCCAGGCGGAAGCGTTTTCGAGTGCGGAAGTGCGTCATGGTCCGATGGAACTGATCGACCGCGACTATCCGCTGCTGGTGTTCGCACCGCGCGGTCCCGAACAGGCGGGCCTGATCCAGCTCGCACGCGACATGCGCACGCGCGGCGCGCACGTGCTGCTCGCCGCGCCGGCCGACGTGCCGGAAGCGACGTTGCCGCTCGTCTCCACCGATCATCCGGCGCTCGATCCCGTCGCCGCGATTCTTTCCTTTTATGTGATGGCCGACGGTCTCGCCGCCGCTCGCGGACGCAATCCCGATGCACCGCGCCATCTGAATAAAGTCACCGAAACTCACTGATCGAGATAGCAGATGCGACGTGTCGAGGAGTCCCGTTTGATGAGCCATTCCCAAGGCCCTGTAGTGTTGCTCGCGCCGTTGACCGGTCCGGTCGTGCCGCTGGCAGACGTACCCGACCCGGTGTTTTCGGGTGGCATGTTCGGCGACGGTATCGGTGTCGATCCGCTCGCCGGCCGGCTGGTCGCGCCGTGCGACGGCGTGGTCATGCATCTCGCGCGCACCGGTCACGCCCTGACGCTGAGCACCGCCGAAGGCGCCGAAATCCTGCTGCATATCGGTATCGACACGGTCGAGCTGGCCGGCAAGGGCTTCACGCCGAAGGTGTCGCAAGGCGCAACGGTCCGCACCGGCGACGTGCTGATCGAATTCGATCTGGACTACGTCGCATCGATGGCGCCGAGCCTCGTGTCGGTGATCGCGATCGCGAATTCCGACGCGTTCGAAATCGTCGAGCGTCCGGTGGCCGGCATGCTGAAGGCCGGCGAAAGCCCGCTCTTCACGCTGCGCGCCCGCGATGGCGCCGCCGCCGAAGCCTCGCGCCAGGCGACCAATGTCACCGAGGAATCACGTCAGCAGATCACGCTTGCGCACGCCGGCGGCCTGCACGCGCGGCCGGCGGCGCGCGCCCGCGAAGCGGCGCGCGGTTTCGATGCGCGCGTCGAGCTCCGTTACGAAGGACGCAAGGCGGTGATCGAGAGCGTCGTCGGCCTGCTTGGGCTTGGCGCCGGTGAAGGCGCGGCGGTCGAGATTCTCGGTGTCGGTCCGCAGGCAGCGGCCGCGGTCGAAGCGGTCGCACGCGAACTGCTGCGCGAAGCGCACGGTGAAGTCGAGGAAAAGCCCGCACGTCAAAGCTCGCCCGCGCCGCAGCAGGTTGCGCGCGCGGCCGGCGCGCCGCTCGCGCCCGATACGCTGGCCGGCGTGTGCGCGGCGCCAGGCATCGCGCTCGGCAAGATCGTGCGCTGGGACGATGCCGATCTCGATCCACCGGAAGTCGCGAGCGGCACGTCGGCGGCGGAAAGCCGTCTGCTCGACAAGGCGCTTGCCAGTGTCGATGCGGAACTGAACACGGTGGTGCGCGACGCGTCGCAACGCGGCGCGGTCGGCGAAGCGGGCATTTTCGCGGTGCATCGCGTGCTGCTCGAAGATCCGGCGCTGCTCGACGCCGCGCGCGACCTGATCAGCCTCGGCAAGAGCGCCGGCTTCGGGTGGCGCTCGGCGATCCGCGAGCAGATCGCGGTCCTCGCGAACATCGACGACGCACTGCTCGCCGAACGCGCAGCGGATCTGCGCGACATCGAAAAGCGCGTGCTGCGCGCGCTCGGCTATTCGAACAGCGTGGCGCGCGTGTTGCCGGACGAAGCGGTGCTCGTCGCGGAGGAATTCACGCCGTCGGACCTGTCGTCGCTCGATCGCACGCGCGTGACGGCGTTGCTGATGGCGCGCGGCGGCGCGACGTCGCACGCCGCGATCATCGCGCGTCAGATCGGCATTCCGGCGCTGGTCGCGATCGGCGACGCGCTCTTCGCGGTGCCGGAGGGCACCCAGGTCGTCGTCGATGCGGGCGCGGGCCGTCTCGAATACGCGCCCACCGCGCTCGACGTCGAACGTGCGCGCAGCGAGCGTCAGCGTCTTGCCGGCGTGCGTGAAGCGAACCGTCGCACGTCGCAACAGGCGGCCGCCACGAACGACGGCCGCGCGATCGAAGTCGCCGCCAATATCGCGACGCTCGACGACGCGAAGACCGCCGTCGACAACGGCGCGGATGCCGTCGGCCTGCTTCGCACGGAACTGCTGTTCATTCATCGCCAGGCAGCGCCGAACGTCGATGAGCATCGCCAGAGCTATCAGACGATCGTCGACGCGCTCAACGGCCGCACCGCGATCATCCGCACACTCGACGTGGGCGCGGACAAGGAAGTCGACTACCTGACACTGCCGCCGGAAACGAATCCGGCGCTCGGCCTGCGCGGCATCCGTCTCGCGCAGGTGCGCCCGGATCTGCTCGACGACCAGTTGCGCGGCCTGCTCGCCGTGCGTCCGGTGGGCGCCGTGCGCATCCTGCTGCCGATGGTCACCGATGCGGGCGAACTCATCCGTCTGCGCAGGCGTATCGACGAACTCGCGCGCGAAGCGGGCCGCACGGACGCGATCGAAGTCGGCGTGATGATCGAGGTACCGTCGGCGGCGCTGCTGGCCGACCAGCTTTCGCAGCACGCTGACTTTCTGTCGATCGGCACCAACGACCTGACGCAATACACGCTCGCGATGGACCGCTGCCAGCCCGACCTCGCCGCGCAGGCGGACGGGCTGCATCCGGCGGTGCTGCGTCTGATCGACGCCACCGTGAAGGGCGCGGAGAAGCATGGCAAGTGGGTGGGCGTGTGTGGCGCGCTGGCGGGCGATCCGCTCGCGGTGCCGCTTCTCGTCGGCCTCGGCGTGACCGAGCTTTCGGTGGATCCGGTATCGGTGCCGGGCATCAAGGCGCGGGTGCGCAATCTCGATTATCAACTGTGCCGTCAGCGCGCCCAGGATGCCCTGGCGCTCGATTCGGCGCAGGCGGTAAGGGCAGTGAGCCGCGAAGTCTGGCCGCAGGACTGAATCCACGCAGTTCGCGGCAGCCTTCGCAATGAAGACCGCACCAGACGGTAACGCAACGACGTAGGCAATAACTACGACCACGACTCAATGAAGGGATTGGAGATATCAATGGATGGGAATCCGTTTCTGAAGATTCAGCGCCTCGGTCGCGCGCTGATGCTGCCGATCGCAGTGCTGCCGGTTGCCGGCCTGCTGCTGCGCCTCGGTCAGCCCGATGTGTTCAACATCAAGATGATCGCCGACGCGGGCGGCGCGATTTTCGACAACCTGCCGCTGCTGTTCGCGATCGGCGTGGCCGTCGGCTTTGCGAAGGACAACAACGGCGTTGCGGCGCTGGCGGGCGCCATCGGCTATCTCATCGAGATCGCCGTGATGAAGGACATCAACGACAAGCTCAACATGGGCGTGCTGTCGGGGATCGTGGCCGGTATCGTGGCCGGATTGCTGTACAACCGGTACAAGGACATCAAGCTGCCCGACTACCTCGCGTTCTTCGGAGGGAAACGGTTCGTGCCGATTGTCACCGGGGTCGTGTGCCTCGTGATCGGGATCGCGTTCGGCTATGTGTGGGCGCCGGTTCAGGCCGTCATCGACCTGGCCGGTCACTGGCTGACGACCGCGGGCGCGATCGGCGCGTTCGTGTTCGGCGTGCTGAACCGTCTCCTGCTGGTCACGGGTCTGCATCACATCCTGAATTCACTGTCGTGGTTCGTGTTCGGCACGTTCACGCCGCCGGGCGGCGCAGCCGTGACGGGCGACCTGCATCGCTTCTTCGCGGGCGATCCGACGGCCGGAACGTTCATGACGGGCTTCTTCCCGGTCATGATGTTCGGTCTGCCGGCCGCGTGTCTCGCGATGTTCCATGAGGCACCGAAGGAGCGCCGCGCGCTGGTGGGCGGCCTGCTGTTCTCGATGGCGCTGACCTCGTTCCTGACGGGCGTGACCGAGCCGATCGAATTCAGCTTCATGTTCCTCGCACCGGTGCTGTACGTGATTCACGCGCTGCTGACGGGCCTCTCGCTCGCGATCTGCTCGGCGCTCGGCATTCACCTCGGCTTCACGTTCTCGGCGGGCGCGATCGACTACGTGCTGAACTACGGTCTGTCGACGAAGGGCTGGATGGCGATTCCGATTGGCGTCGTCTACGCCATCGTGTACTACGGCCTGTTCCGCTTCTTCATCCGCAGGTTCAACATGGCGACGCCGGGTCGTGAACCCCTCAACGCCGATGATGCGGCCGTGGAAACGTCGGGCGGCGTTGCCGCGCCGGCCACCGCTTTGGCTGCGACGCGCGCGCAGCGTTACATCGCTGCACTGGGCGGCGCGTCGAATCTGACGCTCGTCGATGCATGCACGACGCGTCTGCGCCTTTCGGTGGTGGATGCGAACCAGGTGTCGGAAGCCGATCTGAAGACGATCGGTGCGCGTGGTGTGCTCAAGCGCGGCGCGACGAACGTACAGGTGATCATCGGACCGGAGGCGGACATGATCGCCGACGAAATCCGCACGACGATCGACCAGGGCGGCGCGCTTGCAGCGAAACCCATCGCAGCGGCGGCACCGGTAGCAGCGGCTGCGGCATCGGAAAGCGGTCCGCTGGATCCGGACCCGGCACGCTGGCTCGCCGTGTTTGGCGGCGCGGCCAATGTCGTCTCGCTCGACGCCGTCGCGGCGACGCGCCTGCGCGTCGTGGTGAGCGATCCGTCGGCGGTGGACAGGCAGCGCATGGCCGGGCTGGACGTCGCGTGGGTGTCGGCGGATACGTTCCATATCGTCGTGGGTCAGGCGGCGGCGCGCTACGCGCAGCAACTGGCGACGCGTCTGCCGGCGACCGGCAACGCCGCGCCGCAACCGGCCTGATGCGTTTCACGCGTTAGACCGACGCAATAAAAAACGCGGCGCCTTGATGAAAGGCGCCGCGTTTGCGTTGTGCGGTCTGGATTTGACGCGTTGTCGAATGGTGAAGCAGGCGGCGCGCCGGAACCGCGGACCCCATCATCAGGGCCCGTGCTCCGGCTTGTGCGTTACGCGTATTCGCTCAGCGCCCCGCGCATTTTCTTCATCGCGCTGGCCTCGATCTGACGGATACGCTCCGCCGAAACGCCGAATTCGTCGGCGAGTTCGTGCAGCGTCGAGCCGCCCGAACCGTCGTCGTCGACCTTCAGCCAGCGTGCCTCGATGATGCGGCGGCTGCGGGCGTCGAGCGCGTCGAGCGCGCTGGCGATACCGTCGCTGTGCAACCGGTCGCGCTGACGCGCAGCGAGGACGGCGGTCGGCTCGTTATGCGAGTCGGCCAGCCACGCGATCGGCGACCAGGCTTCTTCACCGTCGTCGACCTGGCCCTCGAGCGCGATATCGCCGCCGGACAGACGCGTTTCCATTTCAGCGACTTCTTCGCGCTTCACGTTCAACTCGGTCGCGAGGCCTTCGATTTCCTCCGGCGTGAACGCCTGGAAACCCTGCTTGTGGCTGCGCAGGTTGAAGAACAGCTTGCGCTGCGCCTTGGTGGTGGCGACCTTCACCATGCGCCAGTTGCGCAGGATGTACTCGTGGATCTCCGCCTTGATCCAGTGCATCGCGTACGAAACCAGCCGCACGTTCTGCGACGGATCGAAGCGTTTCACCGCCTTCATCAGGCCGATGTTGCCTTCCTGGATCAGGTCGGCGTGCGGCAGGCCGTACCCCAGATAGTTACGCGCGATCGACACGACAAGACGCAGGTGCGACAGCACCATGCGGCGGGCGGACTCCAGATTGTTCTGCTCGCGGAATTCGGTGGCGAACTGGCGTTCCTCCGCCGGCGTCAGCATCGGGATCCGGTTCACGGCCTGGATGTAGGCGTCGATATTGCCCAGCTGGCCGGGCAGCAACGAAGAATGCGCGAGCGCCAGAGCGCCTGCCGGAGCGGCCTTAGCCGACGACGGGCTCAGAGTACTCGGAAGGGTCAGTGCATTGCTCACGTAAGAAACTCCTATGGAATCAACCAAATGCTCAGTCAGAAAACGACTCCCGTGGATGTTAGCACTCCAGTACCGGGAGTGCTAATACTTAGAGGCGGTAGGGACTTGAGAGTTCCGTGTAACCTATTGAAACAGGATTTTCAATAGTATGGTACGTCGTCTGCAGGAATTTTGCTGGGCCCGTACAATTTACTTTTGCGGGGTTTTGGCGCGGATAAATGACCTGTTTTCATCTGATCTGAAGCAATTATTTGCCAAAACCGGCGCTCGTTTATAAGGTTTCTTTTACTTCACTTATCTCTAAAATGACGGTCGCTAGCTGGTGGCATCCGTCTAATTCTGGCGAAGGTGTTCGATGAAGAAGAAAAATGCACGGCTGGGCTGGGCGCTCCGGGGCGCCTTCGTCCTGGCGCTGCTGACCTTTTCAGGACTGGCATCCGCCGATCAGTTCGGCATCCAGGTGGCGGGCGGCATGGCCGATCATCACGTCAACAAGCTCGATCTGGGCGTGACGTGGGACCCGGGGTTGACGTGGTGGGAGATCGGCGGCTGGCACTTCGCGCTGATCGGCGAGGCGCACGTCTCGTGGTGGCACAGCAGCGAAGGCGACGTGCACCAGAACACCGGCGAATTCGGGATCACGCCGGTGATCCGCTTTATCAAGAGCGCGGGCTGGTTCCGGCCGTTCGTCGAAGCCGGCGCCGGAGTGCGCGTGCTGACCAGCCCGACGATTTCGAATTCATACACGCTGTCGTCGGCGTTCCAGTTCGCCGACATGGCCGGCGTCGGCGCCCAGTTCGGCGACCGCCAGCAATACGAGGCCGGCTTTCGCTTCCAGCATCTGTCCAATGCCAGTATCAAAGAGCCGAATCCTGGTATAAATTTCACCCAGCTATATCTGCAATACAACTTCTGACGGTCGGGGCCGCCGCGCGCGGCGCCTTTCGGTGCATAGGGGCAGAGCGATGGCGGCAAAAGTGATCGAGGCGATTCGCGGGCTGGAGCGCGACCGCTTTCGCGCGATGGTCGACGGCAATGGTGAACTGCTCGACGCACTGCTGTCGGACAGCGTCGTCTACGTCCATACCAACGGCAAGCGGGAGTCGAAGCAGCAGTTCATCGACGGCATCACGGCGGGCCGTCGCCGTTACCGGCAGATCGAGATCCAGTCGCAGGATGTCCTGACCGTGGGCAGCGAGACCTGCATCGTCACGGGCCGGGCGCTGATCGAAATGGAAGCGAACAGCGGCGCGCTGCTTTTTCCGATCGCCTATACCGCAATCCAGACACAGGAAGCCGGGCGCTGGCGGCTGATCGCGTGGCAGGCGACGCGTTGCGCAATCGAGTGAAACGGGTCGGTTTCCCTCGCGAGGCCGCCTTGTGAGCCGCCTCTGCGCATAACGCGTGGCGTTGCGCCATGTTTCGACGCTTCGCCGCCTGATGTGCCGCTTTCGATCCGGGACGGCCAGGCTTTCGCCGCCGCGTCCCGTTAAATTCCCCGTTACGCCGCCACGCGCCGGTCCACCGGCACCCACACCGCACGGTTGATGGCGCTCACTACCGCATCGACGACGGCGGTTGCTTCATCGTCGCTCACGCCGACGCCGTAACGCACCGCCTGCCCGCCGACGCGGCAGCCCACGAACGCGGCGACACGTCCGTCCGTCGTTCGCTGGATTTCACACGACATGATCTCGACCGGCTGACCGGCCGCCGCCGCGATCGCCTGCGCCACCGCGTGCGCGTGCGAACCGGCGCCGCTTTCCGTGCCCGCGCCGGCTGGTGCCGCGATGCTGACTTCGCGGTTTTCCCAGCGCACGGCCGTCGCGCCGACACGCGCGGCCGGTCCAGCGGTTTCGAAGTACTCGCGCGTGAAGAGCGCGCAGATGGCCTCCCCGGTGATTTCCTCGCCGGACTGATCCGCGGCCGTCTGGACCGCGTGACTGAACTCGATCTGCACGCGACGCGGCGGCGTGAAACCCATGCCGCGCTCCAGCAGGTACGTCGAGCCACCCTTGCCGGACTGGCTGTTCACGCGGATGACCGCATCGTAGCTGCGGCCGAGGTCGGCCGGATCGACCGGCAGATACGGCACTTCCCAGACGGCGTCGGGCGACTGCTGCGCGAAACCCTTGCGGATCGCGTCCTGATGCGAGCCGGAGAACGCCGTGAACACGAGGTCGCCCGCATACGGATGGCGCGGATGCACCGGAATCTGGTTGCAGCGCTCGACGACACGGCGCACCGCGTCGATATCGGAGAAGTCGAGCTCCGGATCGATGCCCTGCGTGTAGAGATTCATCGCGAGCGTGACGATGTCGACGTTGCCGGTGCGCTCGCCGTTGCCGAAGAGGCAGCCTTCGATGCGATCCGCACCTGCCATCAGCGCCAGTTCGGCGGCGGCGACGGCCGTGCCGCGGTCGTTATGCGGATGCACCGAGAGCACGATGCTGTCGCGATAGCCGAGGTTGCGGTCCATCCATTCGATCTGGTCGGCGAAGACGTTCGGTGTTGCCGCCTCGACGGTGGCCGGGAGATTCACGATCATCTTGTGATCGCGCGTCGGACGCCACGTCTGCGCGACCGCGTCGCACACTTCGCGCGCGAAGGTGAGCTCGGTCATGCTGAACGTTTCCGGCGAGTACTGGTAGATCCAGTGCGTCTGCGGACGGGCGTCGGCATATTGCCGGATGATCCGCGTGCCGTCGACGGCGAGCGCCTTCACCTCGTCTTTGGACAGGTTGAACACGATCTTGCGGAACGACGGCGCGATCGCGTTGTACAGATGCACGATCGCGCGCGGCACGCCTTCGAGCGCCTCGAACGTGCGCGCGATCAGCTCTTCGCGCGACTGCACGAGCACTTCGATCGTCACGTCGTCGGGAATGCGCTTTTCATCGATGAGCTTGCGAACGAAATCGAAGTCAGTCTGCGAAGCCGACGGAAAGCCGACTTCGATTTCCTTGAAGCCGATGGCGACCAGCGTCTCGAAGAATTCGAGCTTTTGCGCGATGCTCATCGGTTCGATCAGCGACTGGTTGCCGTCGCGCAGATCGGTGCTCATCCAGACCGGCGCGCGCTCGATCGTGCGGCTTGGCCACTTGCGGCCCGTCAGGCGGACGGCGGGAAAAGGGCGGTATTTCTCAGCGGGATTGCGCAACATGGTGAGCCTCGTTCGTTGTGTCGTGTTCGTGTGCGTGTCTGCGTGCAAAAAGGCGGGGCGACGGTGGCGGCCGGCGGGCCGCTAGCGGTAGCAACGAACGGGCGCGAACGAAGAGGGTCATCGCGATGATGACGCTGTTGACGGTGATGGCTTGTGCCCATGCAACGTGCATTTTGACCTCGCGATTCATCCGCTGGATAAACGGACGAACACTGACGACAGGTTGTAAGAGGAACTGCGGATCTGGGGTAAAACGGACTGCGGAACTGCTGGAGGACCGCGCGCTGAAGCTGGATGCGCGGCGCTACGCCTGACTTACGCTAGACGTAGCGATAGAAGCCGCGGTAGGCGGCTGAGGGTAATTCGGAGGGTGTTCGGAAGGCAACGCATCCGGTGACTGTATGTCAGCACGGGGGAATCTGTCAACCGGCGAGCTTCCGGCTGATTTTCCGCCGGCGGGTCGAACGGCGCGGCGAACCGTGCATGAACGGGTCCTTAGCCGCGCCGGGCACGGTCAGGCCGCCCGTTTCGCGATTCCCGCAATCAGTTCGACCTGGCGGGTGATGGCCTGCGGAACCGGTACTTCGCCGCGCATGGCGGCCTGAATCCATGCCGCCGTGGTCGCTGCGTCGCGGGCTTCCGGCAGCGGCACTTCGGGCGCGTCCGGCGACGAGCGCCCGGCCGCGACAACCGTTTCGCAGGCGCCGTCGTGCAGCCAGTCGATCTGCACCTGACGCCGCGTATCGGCGACCGCCTCGCCTTCGGTGCCGCGAGCGAGCAGCGCGCCGCCAATGGCCGCATCCGGATGCGCGGCGAACAGCTGGGTGAGGCTTTCACGGTATGGCGGATGCGTGTAGTTCACGAGGCGCAGCCCGCGCGGCTCGAACGGCTGCAGGAGCTTGACGAGCGTATGCGTCGAATTGCGCACGCCCATGCGCCGGCGGAGCGCGAGCAGGCGCGCGAGCTTCGGCGCGAGCGTCGCAACCGGCGAGAACGCGAGGCGGTGCGCGGCGAGTGCGTCTTCGATGTCCGCGCGGCTTTGCGCGTGATCGATACCCAGATGCGTGAAAATTTCCGCGCTCGTCACGCGGCCCGGATCGTCGGTGACGCCGTGCACCAGCACCGGCACGCCTTCGCGGGCGAGCAGCAGCGCCAGCAGCGGCACGAGATTCGCCTGTTTGCGCGCGCCGTTGTAGCTGGGGATCGACACGGCCTGATACACATCGTGCGTCACGCGCACCGGCTCAAACGACGCGTGCGCGGCCGCCAGCATCGCCGCGAGTTCATCCGCGCTCTCGCCTTTCAAGCGGTACGCCAGCAGCACCGCGCCGAGCTCCAGATCGGACACGCGGCCGTCGAGCATCGCGCTGTACAGCGTATGCGTGTCTTCGGCGCAGAGCGCGCGGGCGCCGTGCGGCCCACGGCCGATTTCCTTGATGAAGCGGGCGCAGGGGAGCATGTCGGTAGCGTTAGCGGATTCGGCGGATTCGGTCATCGGATGGGGCAGGGGCGGATGTGTCGGCGGCGCGGCGATTCGTGCGTCAGACCCGGTTAGTGGGGAAACCGGCGCTCGCGGCAGGCCGGCAAGATGGTAAAGGCCTTCAGTATCGCATCTGTCGCGATCCTGCAAGATGGCGGCTGCGCGTTACACTTGGCGTTTTATCGCCGCTTCGGGCGGCATTCCTCAGAAAACGGAGAACGGGATGAGTTACGTGTTTGAGCCGGCGCCGGTTGTCGCGGTACCTGTTGTCGGCGTGAGCGAGCAGTTTGCGGTGCGCCGGATTTATTGCGTGGGCCGCAATTACGCGGCGCATGCGCGCGAGATGGGACACGATCCCGACCGCGAACCGCCGTTTTTCTTCTGCAAGCCGGCCGACGCCGTCGTGTATGTCGCGCCGGGTGAAACCGGCAGCTTCCCGTATCCGTCGCTCTCGAACAACGTGCACTTCGAGATGGAACTCGTCGCGGCGATCGGCAAGGCAGGCAAGGACATCCCCGCCGGGCGCGCGCTCGAACACGTCTATGGCTATGCGCTCGGGCTCGATATGACGCGCCGCGACCTGCAGGCCGAAGCGAAAAAGCTCGGCCGCCCCTGGGATACCGCGAAAGGCTTCGATCATTCGGCGCCACTCGGCCCGATCCATCCGGCCGCGAAGGTCGGGCACATCGACAAGGGCGCGATCTGGCTCACCGTCGACGGCGAGGAAAAGCAGCGCTCGGACGTGTCGGACCTGATCTGGTCGATTCCGGACACGATCGCGTATCTGTCGACGCTCTTCGAGCTGCAACCCGGCGATCTGATCTTCACGGGCACGCCGGAAGGTGTCGGCGCGGTGGTGAAGGGCCAGGTGATGAAGGGCGGCGTCGACGGGCTGGGCGATTTCAGCGTACGCGTCGCCTGAGCGCATCGGACGAGGGAGGAGACACGTCGGATGAAGCTCTACAGCTATTTTCGTAGCTCGGCGGCATATCGTGTGCGCATCGCGCTGAATCTGAAGAACCTGCCGTACGAGTGCGTGCCGGTTCATCTCCTGCGCGATGGCGGTGAGCAGTTGAAGCCCGAGTACCGCAGCCTGAACCCGGAGGCGATCCTGCCGACGCTCGTCGATGGCGACGACGTGTTCACGCAGTCGCTCGCGATCATCGAGTGGCTCGACGAAACGCATCCTGAGCCGCCGTTGCTGCCGGCCGCGCCGCGCGATCGTGCGTATGTCCGCTCGATCGCGTTGCAGATCGCGTGCGAGATCCATCCGCTCGACAATCTGCGCGTACTGAAGTATCTGAAGCACACGCTTGCTGTCGGCGACGAAGCGAAGGATGCGTGGTATCGCCACTGGATCGACGCGGGTTTCGCGGCGCTGGAGACGCATCTTGCCGGCGACTCGCGGACCGGCAAGCTGTGCTTCGGCGATACGCCGACGCTGGCGGATGCGTGTCTGATTCCGCAGGTGTTCAACGCGCAGCGCTTCAAGATCGACACGACACAGTATCCGTCGATTCACCGGATCTACGGGCACGCGATAACGCTCGATGCGTTTCAGCGCGCGGCGCCGGGCGCTCAGCCGGACGCCGAGTAGCGGGCGCGCCGGCCGCACCCTGCGTGCAGGATGGAGAGACAAAAAAGCGTCGAGTGCGGTTCATGCACTCGACGCTTTTTTTCCAGCCAGTTCCGACGTTAGTGCCGCGTCGAATGGCTAGAAGTCGAGCAGTGCGTCGGAGAATTCCTCGGCGCTGAACGGCTGCAGATCCTCGACTTTTTCACCGACGCCGATGAAGTAGACCGGCACTGGACGCTGGCGCGCGATCGCGGCCAGAATGCCGCCTTTCGCGGTGCCGTCGAGCTTGGTGACGATGAGGCCTGTCAGGCCGAGCGCGTCGTCGAACGACTTGACCTGCGCGAGCGCGTTCTGGCCGGTGTTCGCGTCGATGACGAGCAGCACTTCGTGCGGCGCGCCATCCTGCGCCTTGCCGATCACGCGCTTCACCTTGCGCAGTTCTTCCATCAGATGCAGCTGGGTCGGCAGACGGCCGGCCGTGTCGGCCATCAGCACGTCGATCTTGCGCGCGCGCGCGGCGCCGACGGCATCGAAGATCACCGCGGCCGGATCGCCGCTTTCCTGCGCGACCACCGTCACGTTGTTGCGCTCGCCCCAGATCGCGAGCTGCTCGCGCGCGGCGGCGCGGAACGTGTCGCCGGCGGCGAGTAGCACCGACTGGTCGAAACGTTGCAGATGCTTTGCGAGCTTGCCGATGCTCGTCGTCTTGCCTGCGCCGTTCACGCCCGCGATCATCATCACGAGCGGCTGCGCACGGCCCAGCATCAACGATTTTTCGAGCGGCTTCAGCAGATCGATCAACAGCGTGCGGAGGGCCGTCTTCACCTGCTGCGGATCGGTCAGCCGTTCGCTGCGGACTTTTTCGCGCAGCGATTCGAGCAGGAATTCCGTGGCGTCGACGCCCGCGTCGGACATGAGCAGCGCGGTTTCGAGTTCCTCGTACAGGTCTTCGTCGATTTTCGCGCCGATGAAGATGCCCGTCAGGCTCGAACTGGTCTTCGACAGGCCGGTCTTGAGGCGCGTCAGCCAGGATTTCCTCGCGGCCGGCTCGGGCGCGGGCGGCGGGACGATTTCGACGGTTTCTTCGCCGGCTTCATCCTCCGCGGCGGGCGCGGCAGACGCGACGAAGGCCGACGACGGCGCCTCGACGGCAGCGGCTGTGGTGGCCGGCGCCGCGACGGGTTGCGTCGGCTGCGGTGCGGCTGTCGGAGTAGCGGCCGCTGCGGGGGCAGGCGCCGGCGACGCTGAAACGGGCGCAGCCGGCCGATCGGCAGGCGCGGACGACGCGGTATCCGTCGTGCGGGCCGCAGGCGCCGGTTCCGCAGCCGACGGATCGATGCGACCG
>CALFSF010000584.1 GCA_937917025.1 uncultured Paraburkholderia sp. | reverse complement strand
TGACGACGTCATGCACGTCCCGCGCGAACTGTTCGACGGTATAGGAGCCAGCCGGCTTGTCCGACGCGCCGTGTCCGCGGCAGTCGATCGCGAGAACCGACGCGTGCGGCGTCAACTGCTCGATGACCGGTTGCCAGAAGTCCCGGCTCATCGCCAGCGAATGAAGCAGGACGATGCGTGCGCCGCGGCCGTCTCCGTGAAGGCTGTAGCCGATTCGCGTGCCGTCGCGCACGGCAATGTGCGCCGTCTCTACTTCGCTCGTGGGTAAGGTTTTCATCGCGTGCTCCGCTGGCTCGGTGAGATACGGGCACTGTGCCCGCCACGCGGATAGTGCAAGCCGGCACGCATTGCAGCAAACGACGATCATTCATGAGCGACATGAAAAACTTTCATCGCTGCCGCACAAACAGGCACGGCGGCTTACAGGCGCACCCGCGGTTCCTTGCGCGAGGTCGCCGGGTTCATCGACGATCCCGGATCACTCCGTGCGGAAGCGACGCAACCGGGTAAGTCATATCAGATGCGCAGTTTTGCCAGGTCAATCGCATCAGCCGCTCCGCCCGCGCTCGCGTGGCTCAGGTCACCCCAATTTCAAACAGACGATGCGTGAGGTCGGTGCCGGTACCCCCCGCTCTCGCCCGCTTCCAGCCCAGCGCACGGCTGTAGCCGCCCAGCAGCGCCCGCTCCTCCAGATCGTTCTCGCGAACCTCGACGTGGCGATCCGCAAACGGATGCACGAACATTGCATCGACCGGACAATAGAGTTCACACATGAAGCAGGTCTGGCACGCGTCGGGACGGGCGATCACGGGAATGCCCGCTTCGACGGCTTCAAATACGTTCGTCGGGCACACGTCCACACAACGGTTACACGACGTGCAACGCGACGCGCTGATGAGTTCGATCAAGGTAGCATCCCTTCCTGACTGTAAGCGGCCTGAGTTGCGACAGGTCCGGTTGTGACCGTCAGCGTGTCCGTGCCGGCAATGACCTGCCGGTACGCATGGCGGCCCTTGCTCTGCGGGTAATCCGTGCGCTGGTGCAGTGCGCGCGACTCGCGCCGCCGCAGGGCTCCGGTGTATGCAAGCCTGGCGACGTACAGCATGGCATGCGCCGACCGTGCCTGAAGAAGCGTAGTCGGGCCTTCCGCGACGGGAGCCCGGGATGCCGCGTCGAGTGCCTGCTGCGCGGACAGAAGACCTGCTTCACTGCGAAACAGGTTGGTGCGCAATGACCAGACCTCGCGTACGAGGACGTCGCGTGCGACAACCGGGTCGGCGATCCGCAGCGTGCCCGGCGGCGGCACGGACAACGGCGGCGCGCCATTCAACGACGTAGCGAAACGCCCTGCCGCCTCGCCCGCCCATGCGCCCGTCACGATCGCCCAGGCCGCATTCGGCGATCCACCCCCCGTGCGCCCACCGACAATGGGCTCACGCGATGCGGCATCACCGGCCGCATAAAGTCCGGGAACGCCGGTCGCGCAATCCTGGCCGGTCAGATGGATTCCGCCTGTGCCCCTGACCGTCCCTTCAAGCCGCAGGCCCACCGGGAAGCGCTCGCGAAACGGATCGATGCCCATGCGATCGTAAGGCAGGAACGCATTGCTCTGGCCGCTGCGCAGCCACCGTTCGACATCGCCGCTCGCCCGGTCGAACACGGCGAACACCGGCTCGTCGACGAGCACTCTGGCCACGGACACGAACGCATCGTCGTCCTCGACGGCGATCTCGCTGCCGTCCTGCCTCGAGTAGCTGGCCCAGATGAACGGCAGCCCCTTGGTGACCGATGAAAACGCCGCGCCGAGGCCGTACTGGTTCGAGAACTCCATCCCCGAGAACGACGCGCCCACCTCACCAGCGGCAAGGTGACCGTCGCCCGTGCAGACGTTGGTGCCGAGCGCGCCGCCGAGGAAAGCGCACCCCCCTGTCGCGACCACGGTCGCGCCCGCCGCCACGCGCCAGCGCGCGCCGTCGCGTGTTACGCCATGGGCGCCCGTCACCCTGCCCTCGACGTCGTCGAGGATGAGCCCGAGCATCGGCGAGTGGTCGAGAATCGCCACGCCCGCGCGCCGGATCTGCTGTCGCATGAACCGCATATAGTCCGGGCCGCGCAGCGTCGCGTGGTTCAGCGTCCCGTCTTCCTTGCGGGGAAACGGATAGCCGAGTTCACCGAGCAGGTGTAGCTGCCGCACCGCCCGCTCCAGCACCGCTTCGGTCCAGCCGCGCTCGCTCAGGCCTCCGCCCGACCGGAAACGCTCGGTGAAATGCCGCTCGTATTCGGCGGGATCCTTCACGTACCAGACGTTATTGTTCGATGCGGCGGCCGCGCCCGAGGTGCCGCAGTAGCCCTTGTCGGCCAGCACCACCGCCGCGCCCGCGCGCGCGGCGCTCAGCGCCGCCCATGTCGCTGCCGGGCCGCCGCCCAGCACCAGCACGTCGGCGCGAAGCGAAATATCCTGTGTACTTCCATGCGGTGCGGTCATGCGTGACCATCCCACGGCACGAGCGCCTTCTGCAGGCGGCGCAGGCCCCATTCGAACGCGGCGGCAATCAGCGCGATCACGACGATGCCCATCACGACGACGTCGGTCTCGAGAAATTGCGCCGCCGACTGGATCATGAACCCGAGGCCGCGCGTGGCGGCGATCAGCTCGGCGGCGACCAGCACCGACCAGCCGACGCCGAGACTGATGCGGATGCCCGTCAGCACATCCGGCGCGGCGGACGGCACGATGATGTAGCGGATCAGTTGCCAGCGTGTCGCACCCAGCGCCTGCGCGCCGCGCAGCCGGCTGGCCTTGACGCGGCGCACGCCCTGCTGCGTCGCGATCGTCAGGGGCGCGAAGATCGCGAGCCAGATCAGCAGGATCTTTGACGGTTCGCCGATGCCGCACCAGATCACGATCAGCGGAAGATACGCAAGCGGCGGCACCGGGCGGTAGAACTCGATCAGCGGATCGGCGATGGCCCTCGCCGTGCGGTTCAGGCCGGTGAGCACACCCAGTGGCACGGCCGTGGCTATCGCCAGCGCAAGTGCCGCGAACACGCGCCAGAGACTCGCCAGCGTGTGCTGCAACAGCGTCGCATTGCTGGAGCCGTCAACGGAGACGGCGACGAATTTTCGCGCGACCGCCAGAGGCGAAGGCATGAAAACGGGGCTCACCACCTGCAGCCGCGTCGCCACCGCCCATGCAGCGATCAATACGGCCACCGTCGCGATGCTGATATGGTGTGGCCGCAGACGCACGCGAGGCGCGCGCTCATGTGCATCGCCCGCCGACGTGCCGTTGTTGCCGGTCAATCCACGAGCGGGCACGATACCCGTCGAACTGTCGGTCGCGCTCATGGCAGTACCTGCTCATCCGTGAAGAATCCGACTTCGATCTGCTCGCGCAGACGAACGAATTCCGGATCGTTCTTGATCTCCCGCGACGGCTCCCCATCGACAAACCGCTGGTTGAAACCCAGTTGCCGGACCGATTCGATACGGCCCGGTCCCCCTCTCATCAATACGAGATCCGTCGCCATGAAAAGCGCCTCGGTAATGTCGTGGGTGATCATCAGCATTCCTTTCCGGTATCGCATCCACAACCGCAGCAGATACTCCTGCATGCGCACGCGGGTGAGCGCGTCGAGCGCGCCGAGCGGCTCGTCGAGCAGCAGATAGCGCGGATCGACGGCAAGCGCGCGGGCAAGGCCCACCCGCTGGCGCATGCCGCCGGAAATTTTCCAGAGCGGATAGTGCGCGTAGCCGGCAAGGTCCGTCAGGTCCAGAAGCGCGGCAACCTTTTCGCGGCGCACGGCGGGCGGCACGCCCGCGAGCGTCAGCCCAAAGCCGATGTTTTCCTCGACGTTCTGCCACGGCAGCAACGCATCGTCCTGGGATACGACGCCTCGATCCGCACCGGGCCCGGTAACCGGCGCGCCGTCGATCGTCAGCCGGCCCCTCGATGGCGCGATGAAACCGGCAATCACATTCAGGAGGGTCGTCTTGCCGCAACCGGACGCGCCGAGCACGACCGTGAAGCTGCCGTCCCGCAGCTCCAGGTCGATGCCGGACAGAACGGTGTGGCGGCCGTGTCCGGTGTCGAAGTCAACGCCGACGGAGTCGATACGGATCATCCGCGGGTCCTACCGGCCAATCGCGCGCTGCACGAACGAAGCCGTCACGGTCGGGCGGTAATCAGGCAGCACGTCATCGACCCGTTTCTGTTCCTTCAGAAATTGCGACATGCTGGCAAGGGCGGCGGCCGTGCCTCCGCCGAGCAGCGACGGCGCGGCCTGCTCGCCGAGCAACGGATAGGTCGTCCCGCGCAGCAGTGGCGGAACGTCCGCGGGCTCGGAGCCGCTGATGCGCGCGATCGCCGCGACCTGCGGTGAACTGGCCGTCCAGGCGGCGCCGTCCTTCCGGTATTGCGCGTTGACCGAGCCGGTCACCTTCGCGAACGTCACGAGAAAGTCGGGATGGGCCTGCGCAAAATCCTTGCGTGCAACCCACGCGAGGAACGTCGGAGCGCCCCATTCGCGGACGTCCGCCGACGAGACCAGTACCTTGCCGGTCTTCGCGACCTTGCCGAGCGCCGGCTCCCATACATACGCGGCATCGATATCGCCACGCTGCCACGCCGCCGCGATTTCCGGCGGCGCGAGGTTAAGGATCGTCACGCGGTCAGCCGGAATATGCCAATGCTTCAGTGCAGCCAGCAGGCTGTAGTGCGCCGTCGACACGAAAGGCACGGCGATCTTCTTGCCGATCAGATCCTGTGGCGCTCCGATATTGCTGCCGTCGCGCACGACGAGCGCCTCGGCGGAACCGATCTCCGCGGCGACGAAAAACGTCTCGAGCGGCAGGCCGCGCGTGATGCCCGCAGCAAGCGGCGTGCTGCCGATAAACCCGACCTGTACGTCACCCGAAGCCATCGCCGCAACCACGTCGGCGCCGCTGTTGAACTTCCGCCAGTTGATTTTCCAGCCGCTCGCTTTCTCATACAGGCCCTCGGCCTGAGCGATCTTGGACGGCTCGATATCGGTCTCATAGCCGATGGTCACGGTGGAACTCGCCGCCAGCGCCGACGAAGCCAGCGTCACACCGATCACCGCGAGCAGGATGCGTCGCGCCAGTTGCCTGAAAATCATTGGAAATCCCCGAAGGTTGAATTGACGGCGTATGCCGCGACACGCCGCAGACTGTCGTGACTGGAGCCGATGTCCGTGAAAACAGGTCGGGCCTGTTGCGTCGTTGTTATAACAACGACACTATGCGACGAGTATAGGAACGCTCGATGGCGACGCAAAGCAACGATTTATGACTTGCTTATCGCGGCCAGAGATTTGACGATATGGGCGGTCTTCCACGTCACCGGCATCGATTGCCCTCCCGTTGCGCGCGAGCTCGATGGGCATGACGCTCAAGCATCTATTTCACCGTTACCGCGATAACCTGACACATGAGCAAAACCGCGACCTCGTCTGCGCCTCTCTACGGACGTATCAGGGAAACACTCCACGCGCGCATTCTCGACGGCACCTATCCGCCCGGTGCCCGTCTGCCTACGGAGCAGTTGCTGTGTGAATCGTTTGGCGCGAGCCGGATCACGATCCGCCAGGCACTGGAGCAGTTGCGGCGGGACGGCTTCGTATACAAGGTGCATGGTCAGGGCACCTTCGTGTCGGCGCCGCGTGCGTCGCAGAACATCAGCGCGCTGCACAGTTTCTCGGAAGCCATGATCCCCATGGGACATCACGTGGCAAACCGGCTCGATGGCGTGCGCTATCGCAAGGCCGGCAAGGAACTCGGCGCACGGTTGCGGCTGGATGCAAGCGAGCGTGTGGCGGAAATCACGCGCGTGCGGCTGCTCGACGGAGCCGCTGTCTCATTCGAGCGCACCTATCTCGACGAAGCGCTCGGCAGTCAGCTGGCGAACGCCGAACTCGCCACGCGCGACATATTTCATGTGATCGAACAGGACTGCCGCATCCGGATCGGCTACGCGAATGTCGCGATCCGTTCGATTCCGGCGAGCGACGCCGTTGCCGACGCGCTTGCCATCCCCGTGGGGAGCCCCGTGCTGTGCATCGAGCGGCATGTATTCGATAGCGCCGACGCGCCGATCCTCTTCGAATATCTGCATTTCCGCGGCGATGCCTTCCAGTATCAGCTGCAGATCAACCGGCCAAAGCCTGCACGTACCAAAGCGGCAAAACCATAGCGGGCCAGACAGGTTCGAACCGCGTTACACGGTGACCGCTTTCCGGCCCAATCCGTCGGGGAGACGTGCCGGAAAGGACAACCCCTACGTCGCGCGCATCCGGATCACGTAATCCGGAACGGCCTGCCATTCGGATCTCTCAGGAACGCACTGGCGTAATAGCGATGCTCCTGCTTGACACCGGCGACCCACACGTAAAGATTGACCGTCGTCCACTGCAGGTTCAGTCCTTCGCTCTCGAGTACCTGGAGGCAGTTGTGGAGGTTGTCGCGCGTGGGCTTGTAGTGGCCGCTATTGTTGTCGATGACGCGCAGCACACCGTCCTTGATGATGAGCGTGCCCGCGGAAATCACGTCCTTGCCGGCGTTGAACGACGAATGGTTGAAAAACGCCGCACCATCAAGCGGAGTGGCATCCTTGGTATAGAGCGTTCCGTAGTTATCCATCGCATAGGCCGTGACCGCCAGACCCGTCGTGATCTTCTGGTCGTTACAGTCGTGCAGCGTCCCATCGGCACCGACGATCGCGATGTATTGCAAACGCTCCGACTTGTTCAGATAGTTCACGTCTCCGGATACGAAATTTTGCCGGCCGATCTCATCGAGAATCTGGAAATCCTCCATCGTCAGGGTATGCACGTCCTTCGCGGCGACCGCCAGCGCCTCCTGTCGCCTGAGGGGGTCTCGTGGAAGCTCGATGTCCTGGTTGGTCGCGAGTCCCTTGTTGATGAACTCATGCGTGCCGTGTACGCCGCTGCCGGAGATCGCCTGCGTTTTGTTCGACATCAGATAAGAGAGGCGCTCGTTCTGATAATCGGCGCCCATCGGCTTCAATGGCTTGACGTTAGGCGCGCGGGCGCCCACCTGCACGCCAGACCCGAGCACGGCCAGCTTGTGTGAGTCGAAATGAATCCGGCCGCGCAAATCCGCCGTCAGGATGCCGAGCGCCTGCAGGCGCGTGTAGAGTTCGCGCAGCGCCTCGGTACCCAGATTCGTGATCGCCGTCCTGCGCGCGACGAACAGCGTTCTGACTTCCTCCGTGCGGGTGAAGGTCGTCGTGCGTGTCTCCGACTTGCCCTGCTTCAGCTTGAGCCAGTCCTTGCACGCGAGAACGATCTCGTTGAGGCACGCGATTTCACGCGTGGCATTGCGCGCACCGTTCATTTCCGTCCAGTACGCCCTCAGGGCGGTATCCACCGCCCTGATATTGTTGCCGCGCGCCGTCAAGGCGGTATAGCGCTTGTCCGTTGCGGTTTTAAAGGTCTGGAATTGAGTGTTCAGCATTTTTCTGGATCTCCTTTAGTCGAGTCCGAGCATCGACAGGTAGCGCCCAAGGCCGCCCTCTTCGCGTGCCACTTCGCGCATCAGTTCCGGAAGCGGCATGCGCCCCCACACCACGGCACGCCTGAGCAGATAAGGCGTCGGGCTATGCGGTTCCTGCTGCGCCAGATAGTCGGCAATCGTCGCCAGCATCTGGTAAGCGTGATCGCGGCTCGCGATCGTCGTGCCGACAACCGCCGCATCCGCGCTCGCCACCGGCAAACCCGGCGCGGCAACCGGTACGTCCAGCGCGGCTGTCCCCGCGGTAACAACCGGCGCCAACGCATCATCTGATTCCTGCATACCCTGTACTCCCTGCGGTCCAAGCAAAACAGTCACCGCGCGCAGCAAACGTTCGAGCACCGTCGATACCCTCCCAAGGCTCGGCGCTTCGTCGCCCAGCAGTGCGTCGACCTGCGCCACCAGCGCCGTCCACGCTTCGCTCGCGTCGCCCAGTTGCCGGTACATATGAACAAGCGCCGCGCGCGCCGGCCGCTGCGCCGCCGCATTGACGATCAGCTCACGCGTGAGCACGGCGGCGTCTTCATCGTCCTCCGCGGGCGCGCGGGCGATCGCGCTGCGCTCCCAGCGATCGAGGCTGATCGTCTCGGGCTCGTTCGCATCGATCGCGAGCAACGGCACATGCAATGCCAGCACCTGCGGGAACACCTCGTTTGCCCACGCGAACGGCGCGCAGCGCGGCTCCGCATCGCCGTCTTCGATACGCGGCCAGGCGCTCTCCCAGTAGCGCTGCGCAAGCGCCGCCAGCAAACGCGTGCCCGCAAGAAAGCCGTCGATGCCATGCAGGTACGTCCACGCCTCGCACAGCCACGCGGCCAGTTGAAAGTCCTTGCTGCGGTGCTGCAACGCGTCGCTGCACAGCGACGCGACGCGCTTCCAGTCAGCCTTGACGAGCGGCCGTTCCCAGTCGCCCATCGGCAGCGTGTGGTCGTCTTCCTCGCGCGCCGCGCGGATCGCCTGATACAGCGGGTCGTAGCGCAACGAGACGCCGGCAGGGTCGTCGCCGGGCAACGCTTCGAGCAGCGCATCGAAATCGACCGGCGAGGTCTCACCCAGCTCCATCGTGGGGATCGCGTTCATAGGGCACTCCATTCGGGCGCTCGTGTCGGAAAACCGCGCGGCCAGGGCAACGGCGTCTTGCGGCCGGCGGGCATCAGCGTGAGACGCAGAAAGACGCGTCCACGCGATTCCTTCGGCAGCAACGGCGCATCGGTGGGACTGGCCGTGCCAAGCGGAAATTCGAGCCGCAGCAACTGCGATGCGCCGTCGGCGCGCAGACTCGAATCGGCCACGCGCTGACGCGAAATCGCCGTGATCAGCGCCCAGGGGTCATCGAACTGCCACGTCAGCGTGCGGCCGTCGGTGGACAGCGCGCGCTGCTTCGCGTCGTTGAGCGCGATCAGCGGCGAGTCCTTCGCGAAGCGCAGCGTCAGCACGACCGGCGTGCCGTAGTCCCAATGCAGCGGATGCGGCGCGTCGCGCATCGACACGCTCTGCGCGCCGAACGTCACCGTCCAGTCGATCACCTGGTTGCCGGCAATTTCGCCGTCGCGGCTCGCGCGGAACTCCACGCCGACGTCATAGCCGGTCGGCGCGCCGCTATCCGACGGATAGAGTGGCGCGAGCAGCGTCTTCACCTGGTTGAAGTTGTCGACGAACTGGCGCACCGGCACGCCTGCGACGTTGCTTCGTGCGCCCGTGGTGCCGCGCGCTTCGGCGAACGTCGTCGAGATCCGCTGATAGCGCTTCAGCACGTCGCCGAGTTCGCCGAAGTCGGCGCTGGCGGCGCCATCGGCGCGGGCGGGGATCGCGCCGCCGAACGGCTGCCGCCCGGCGACCGACTGGTTGAACGCCGTCGAAAAATCGCCCCACTGCTGTCGCAGGTCGAACGTGTAGCCCCGGCTGCAGGTCGCCAGCAGTTTGTCGTAGAGCTGCGCGTGCCGCTGCGCGAAGTAGTCGTCGCCACCGCTCGCGGAAGGACGCGCGGCGAACTTCTCCATGCAGCCGGCCGCGCCTGGCTCCGCGGCCACCGTCTGCACGAACTGCTCGAGATTCAGCAGGCTGCTGTTGGGGTTTTTCAGCTGGTAACGCTGCAGATCGCGATTGATGGCCTGCCAGCGCTGCGCAAGCGGCGTCGCGAGATCCGCTGCATCGAGCGCGGCCAGATAAATCGACGCTTCATGACCGAGCGCGAGCGCGCGCGCCGACTGCTGCGCGAGGTACGGCGCGAGTCCCGCCACATCAGGGACACCGAAGGCGGCAAGCACCAGCGAATGCGCCGGCCGCACGCTGTCGGACATCGCGGCGGGCCGCGTCGCGTAAAGTTCGGATTGCGCCAGCGCATCGTCGACCGCGTGCAGATGCGCGAGCGCGTCGTGCGAGACGAGCGCGTCCAGGTCCTCGATGCGCGCGTTCGCGCCCATCTCGGCCAGCATCGCCTTGATCTTCACGAGCCGCGCGTTGGCCGCGTCGAAATTCGCGCTGTCCGGATCGCCCTGCACGGGCGTGACGGTCGCCGCGGCCGCGACGGCGTCGGTCACGAGGCGCGCGAACTGCGTATCGAGCGCCTGCCCGATCGCGGGCTGTGCCGCTGCGGGCAAACCGGTGAGCCCTTCCGCAAGGAAGCGCTTGCGCATGTCGCCGAGCGTCAACGCCTTGTCGAGTTGCGCGCGGTCCCACACGATCATCGAACCGTCCGGCACGAGCGGCAACGCGAGATCGCGCGGCGCGGCCATGAACGGCTGGTTCAGGAGCGCCGTCAAGCCGTCGCGCAACGCGACGCGGCCAGGCGAGAGCGCGTAGCGGCCATCCTTGTCGAGCCACACCACCCCGCTGTCCGGCCCGCCGAAGCGCTGCGCCAGCTCGCTTCGGAACACCTGGAACGCCGTCGCCGAACGCTCGCGATCCTGCGCGACGATCTCGGCGCCGATCAGCCGGTTCTGCGCGGCCTGCGCGAACGTGCGCTCGTAGACGGGGCCGGGCGTGAACTGCTCACGCCGCATCCATGCGCCCTTGCCGGAGCCGAGCAGATCCTGCTCCGCATTGATCCCCGCGACGATGGAACGGTAGTCCGCCGTGATCTGGCCAAAATCGCCGCCGGCCGTATTGGCGAGCGACAGGTTGCCAAGATGGTCCGTCACCGCGCGCTCCGCGACGAGCAGCGCATTGTTCCTGAAGAGCCGGTCGTCGAGCCGTTGCATGCCCTTCTCGAACGTGCAGCGCAACGGCGGTTGCAGGATCGCCAGTCCGACACCGGTCGACGCGGCGGCGTCGCCCGCGTAGCCCCGGCCGCCATCGGGATCGCGATAGAAGAACGGCAGGCTGCCCGACACGTTGCCCTGCAGTTCCGCGCCGAGCGTATAGCGCACGACGAGCCGCAGCGCATCCGCATTGCGTGGGTCGGGGCGTTGCAGCCGTTGCAGCGCGCGCAAGGTCGCATCGAGCTGATCGAGCGAACCGACGTATCGCTGCATGGCCCGCAAATCGGGCAGGTCGTCGACGGAAAGACTGTCCGCCGATCGCTGAACGGCGTCCATGCCTTCCGGCGCGGCACAGTCGTCCCCGGTAATCAGCTGGCCGGTGGACGGATCGCGGCCGACGCCCGTCAACTGACTGACACGCGCCAGCAGTTCACGCTGGATCGCCGTGACGGCGACGTCGCCGAACGCATGCTCGAAGCGGTCGCGCACGCGCCGGTCGAGATCGTCGAACATGCTCCATGAACCCGGCATGAAGAAGGACGACGACGTCTCCGCCGCGAGCCGCTGGTTCATCGCGATCAGCGAGAGCGCTTCGCGCCGGTACCAGTCGGACGACAACTCCTGCGCGTGCTGCGCGGCCATCGCGCGCTGCTGTCCGACGCTGCGCAACTCGCCCAGCGCCGTCACCAGTTCCGCGTTACGGTAGTGCAACTGCCAGGCCGCCGCGACAAGGCCGATGCCCCAGCCGCCGAGCAGCACGATACCGCCCCAGCGCAACGCGCGATGCACCACCGGACGCGACAGATGCTGCGAACGCGAAGGCCGCGTCAGTCCATATTCAGCGAAGATCTTCTTTTCGAACAGGTCGCGCAGGAATGCGGGCTGAAGCATCAGCTCGTCGAGGATATCGTCCGTTGCGTCGCGGCCGCCGTTTGCTCCAAACCGTGGTTCGGCATGATCCGCGCGCTCGCCGTACAGCACCACGGCATCGTGGGCCTGCGGATCCAGCGCACCGCTGTCGTCGCCATACGGCACGAGGCCGGCTTCGTGACCTTCGATAGCGCCAGCGGCGACGCCCGAAACGGTGGCCCCGCCCTGCGCGATTTCGCTGCTGTCGCCCGTCAGATAGATGCCGCGAAAGAAGAACGGCTCGTGATATGCGCTCGGGCGCAGCAGTTCTTCCACATACCGTTGCAGTTGCGCGCGCAGGCCTTCGATGCGCGACGGCAACATCAGGAACTGGCGGGCATCCTGGTCGCCCGGCGCGAGCGCGAACAGTTCGGCGGTCGCATCCGACACCGCGCCCGTCATGCAGGCCATCGCGGTGTCGATCCAGTCCGGCTGATACGTGGTGGACAGATCGTACGGCGACGACCAGCCGAGCATGCTGGAGCGCATCGACTCGGGCAGCGCCCGCGCGAACGCCGCGAAACCGGGCAACGCCTCACAGCCGGTCACCACGACGTACACCGCGAAGCGCACCGCAAAGCGGTTTTGCGCGAGCCACAGCCGGCGGTGCGCGAGCTTCGCGCGGCGCACCAGTTCGAGCTGTGCATCGGTGTCGCCGGCCAGCAGCATGTCGGCCGGCACGGTCACGACGACGCTGTCGAACGGCCGTTGCGGACGATAGTTGCGGCACAGACCGAGGAACTCGTCCCACGGCTTTTCATCGCCCTCGTCGTCAGGCGACCCCAGCCAGGCGGCCTTGATGTCGATCACCACGCCGCGGTCGAAGAAGTTCCACGCGATGCCCTGCGTCGACGCCGCGTTGGCCGCATCGGAACCGAGCGCGCTCGCCACGCCGGATTGCGCGATCGGCAGCGGCTGGCGTTCGTCGCCTTCGTTGAGCACCATGATCCACGGCACGTTGTAGCGCTCGGCGCGCGACGCGATATTGCCCTCGATCAGTTCGACCGCCTGACGAAACGCCGTGCGCAGCGAGTCCGAGCGCAGGCGCATGACCTTGCGCTCGCCCTCCGGCTTCGCGCGTGCGCCGTGCGCGGCGAAGTACAGCACCGCGCCCAGCACGATACAGACGACCAGCGTCAGAACGCCGATCGACAACAGGAACAGATTGCTCGTCAGCATCGTCGGCCCCCGGCATGCGTTGCGTCACAGGCGCGCATCACGGTGCGCCTCCGATCAGCGTATCGGCGCGCAGTGCGTCGCGCACCGGCCACGATTGCCACAGCCACAGCACCTCCGAAATCGCCAGCAGCGACACGGCGGTGAGCATGAAGATCACCGTCCAGCGCGTGACGGTCGGCAGCTTGCGCGGCGCGATATGCGACAGCGTGTTCGAATAGGCCTCGTCGACCAGCACGCGATCGCGGCCGCCGAGGTCGGGCCTGCGCTGATAGACGAACTCGTACAGTTCCTCGCGAAAGCCGCGCAGGCGCGCGTCGTTTTCCATGCCGCGAAACCTGCCGTGAAAACCGAGCGCAAGCGCGAACAGATAAAGCCGCGCGATGTTGCGGCGTGACGGCTCGCGATCCGAGAGCAGCTGCTCGATGCGCGTGAACACGAGATCGCCCGCGACGTTGGTGCGAAAGAGCGTCGATTCGAGCAGATACGCGCCCCAGTGCGCGCGCCCCGCCCACGGCGTGTTCAGCAGGATTTCGTCGGCGAGCACGGCCTTCAGATAGCGTGCATCCGCGACGTTCTCCATTTCGAAGCGCGTGCTGTCGCGCCGCGACTGCAGCGTCTGGATTTCCAGCAGGTTCAGCAGATGCCGGTGCAGCCCCTGGGCGGCGGCCTCGGGGTCCGTGTCGTGCGCGTCGGCAAGACGCGTCTGCACGTTCGTCAGTTCGCCGATGAACGCGCGGAACTGGCCGGCGATGAGATCGTCTTCCTGATTGTCGGGTCGGTAGCGTGCCATGCGTGTGTGACCTTCCTGTTACCTGTTTATTGCCCGTGTTTTAACGTCGACCTGGCGGCGGGCTTGCCGGTGAGCCAAGGCCATGACCGGGATCAGCCCTTCACGAAGAGCAGCATTTCCTGCGGCCGCTGCGCGTTCGCGCCTTCGTTCGGATTACCGATCACCAGCAATTCGCCGCCCTGGATCAGCGCGGGGTCGGCTTCGATCTCGAACAGCAGATAGCCCGTTCCCGAGCGCACGCCCAGATCGTCCGCGTGTTCGACGCCGCGCCGCGCCGCGCCCAGCACGCGCCGGCTGCGCAGCGACGGATAAACCGGCTGCGAGCCGATCACCGCGCCCGCCATCCACGCCAGCAGATCGCGATCGGACTGACCACGCAGGCCTATCACGAGACGCTCGCCAAGCCATTCCGTCTGCAGGCCGATTTCGAACGCGCCATGGCTGAACAGGAACTTGTGCTCGCGATATTTCTCGCTCACTTCCGAGACCGACTCGCGCAGCGCGCGCAGCAGCGGCGTGAAGACCGCCTGCGGATCGGCGTGGTCGTAGTCTTGCGGCACGGGCGGCATGCCGCCCGGCCGCAACATGCTGAGCGAGCCGAGCAGCGAAGTCAGCGCGAGATACAGCGTCAACGGATGCAGATGCGGCGTGCGCAGCACCGCTTCCACGAACGGCAGATCGCTCAGCAGACAGCGCAGGCGCTCCTTGAGCTCCAGCTGGGTCAACCGGTCGTCGGCCTTCGAAGAAGGAATCGTCATCTGCCGCGCGACGAACGCCGCCTTGCCGCGCAACTGGCCGAGGAGCGCGGCGACGCCGGTCCACAACGGGTTGTCGCGGCTCACTTCGAGGAGCGGCGGCAAACGCTCGCCGAGCCTCACGACCTCGTTGTCCTTGTAGACCGAACCGATGCACATCGACACATGAAGCGCCGAGGGACGCTCGCCCGCCACCAGCGACAGGTTCGGCAGTTGTCGCGGGATATCGGCGGGCGGCGCGTCGGATACTGCGTCTTCGACGGGCGCGCCGCGCGCCGAGCGGAACCGCCTCACCTGCGCGTCGCGGCGCATCGTGCCGGCCACCGGCAGCGCGAGATACAGGTCGAGCGCACCGTCGGCGATCCGCTCCGCGAGCGGCGCGAGCGAAAGTTCGAGCGGGCCGTGGCCGTCCGCTTCCGCGGCGTAGGCGACCGCGGTGCCGTCCGGCATGATGGCTTCGAGCTCGAGCACGCGCACGAGACCGGTCGGCAGCAGGCCGTGATCGAGCACGAGCCGGCGCACGCCCCAGCTAAAAGGCGACGCGGCAAGCGTCTGCCACGCGACCAGCGAATCGAAGCGCGCCGACATCAACTGGAAATGCTGTGGCGCGAGCAGCAGCCCTTCGTGCCACTCGACGCGATCTACGACGTTCATCGCTTCATGCATGGGAAATCGTCCTGGGCAAAGCCCGATGGGTTTGATGCGACATGGGCGAGTCGCCACGACCCGGCGGGCGCGTGGCCCCGCAACGAGCCGCATCGGAAAGACATCGCACCGTGTTCACTTTGTGTCCGAGACAGAAAAAGCGGTGTCGTCCAGCTGCACGACGAGCGTGCCGCTGAACTGCTGGATCCGCACGCGATGGGCGCCGGCCTGGGGATAATCCGCGAAGACGAAGGCGCCCGCGACGCGCGTGCCGTCGAACGTGTCGCCGGACACGTCGAGACGTTGCCCCGGCACCAGCTCCCAGCTTTGATAGCGCAGCCCCTTCGGGAACGACGCCACGAGATCCGCGCGGCCGTCGAACCACTTCGACGCAGGCAACGCGGTGAGACGGTCGACGAGCGCATCGTCGGTCACGAGGACCACGTCGACCGCGACGGGGCTGTTGCCGTTGACGTCGTCGCTCGCGATCAGCGTCACCTGTTTCCACTTCACCTTGTCGCCCTTGAAGCTCAGGAACGACGGCACCGCGCAGCCGGCAAGCGCGCAGGCGGCGAACAGCGCGAGCAGGCAGGCGGCCGTCGTGCGCCGCGTGAACAAACCCTTCATCGAAACTCTCCCCATCCACCGGCCTGCGTGGCGGTGTAAAACGATGCATGTTGCCGGGCGGCGCGATCCGGTCTCATCGCGCCCCCACGCCGATACCCATCAGCACGATGAGCGACGCGACCATCAACGCGCAGCCCGTGGCAAGCGCCAGTTGCGCGCGCGAAAACGAAAACGTCAGCACGGCGCCGCGCGGATCGAGCGGCATCAAATCCGCCGGCGCGACGCGCTCGGACGGCAAGCCCGCCGACACCAGCGCGACCACCGCGCAGGTCGAGACGAGACTCAGCACGTTGCGCGGGCCGTCGCAGATCAGATCGATCGCGATAAAAAGCGCGCCGGCCGCTTCGACCGGCAATTGCAGCGCGGACAGCACGACGGCCGCGTAGCCGACGGTGCCGAGCCCGTTCTGCCCCGACGAGAGAATCGCCGCGACGGTCGAGCCGACCGCGATCAGCACGATGTCGGACGGGCCGATCGGCCGGTCGTAAAGGTTCGCGACGAACACGGTCGCCAGCGCGAAATACAGCGCGGAACCGGCCCGCACGAACACGGAGCCGAGCGGCACGACGAGCTCCACCACGCCGCGCGAGAAGCCGAGCCGCACGCTCATCGCCTCGATCGTGTGCGGGATCGGCGCGGTGGCGCTGCCCGAGGTCAGTCCGACCAGCAGCGGCGCCTTCAGGTCGGCCAGCACGCGCAGGAACGGCAGACGCGCGATCCTCGCCATGACCGCGATCGCCACCACGCAAAGCAGCAGCGCGAGTCCGATGAAGTCGAGCAGGAAGCTGCCCATCGCGAGAACGGTCGCGCGCTGCGTGTGCATCGTCAGATGCGCAGCCGTGCCGAACGCAAGTACGGGAATCAGCAGGTTCGCGTACTCGATCACGTGTTCGAGCGCGCGGTAGATGCCCTCGAACACGTTGGTCAGCATGCCCGACTGCTCGCGCGAGAGCGCGGCGAACGCCATGCCGAACAGGATCGTGCCAGTCAGGATGCCAAGCGTGTGACCTTGCGCGAGCACGCGATAGAAGTTGTCCGGCACGATGTCGTTCAGCGCGAAGCCGATCCGCGACGGCAATGCGTCGGCGGCGCTGCCGGCGAAGAGCGTCATCGGCACCTCGCCGCCGCTGCCGGTACTGTTGAGCACCAGCGTGCCGAGCTGGCTGCGCGCTTCGTGCGAGAGCTGCGCACCGGGCGTCGCGAGCAACCCCAGCATCGTGCCGCCGGCCGCGGCTAACGCGACCAGCACCACCGCGACCGCGAGGATCGTGCCGACGCGTACAGCCGGGCGCGGCAGCGCGAGTACCTGACGCAGCCCGAAAAACGTGGCGACCACCAGCAGCGGAACCGCCGCCATGTTCACCACGGCAAGATAAAGCTGCCCGACGACCCACGCGAACGTCGAAGGCGCCTCGGCAACCGCGCCCGTGACGCCGCCCGCGACGAGGCATAGCAGGAGCCCCGGCGCGCTGTTGGAGAGCTTTTTCAGCACGTTCATCAGAACGTATTCCAGCCGCGCGCGGTGGCATACGCCACCGTCGCGCGGGCAAGTTCCAGCGTGCTGTCGATGAGCGGAAACGCCGTCGCGTCGATGTGCCGCGCCGCCACTGGAATTTCGGTGCAGCCCATGATCGCCGCCTGCACGCCGCCATCGGCGAGCGTGGCGAGCACGTCCGCGAGCGCCGCCGATCCTTCGGCGAGTCGCCCGGCCTTGATGTCACGAATGCAGGTATCGACGGTGTGCTGCGTCGCGTCGTCGGGCACGACGGGTTCGATGTCGCGCGTGGCGAGCGCGCGCTGATAGAACCCGGACGCCAGCGCGCCGCGCGTCGCCAGCACCGCCGCGCGCGACACGCCTGCGGGCACCGCGGCCACGCAGGTCTCGGCGATATGCAGCACCGGCGCCGCGCTGCGCGCGCTCATCTGCGCGTACCAGTGATGCGACGAATTGCACGGAATCGCGATCAGGCCGACTTCGTTACGGTTGAGCAGATCGATGCCCTTCAGCAGATACGGCAACGGCGCTTCGTCGCCGCCCAGGATCGAGCGCGAGCGGTCCGGAATCTGCGGCAGATTCGCCACCACCATCGGCAAATGCTGCTGGTCGCTTTCCGCGCGGGTGAGGCCGATCACCTTCTCCATGAAGTCCACCGTTGCAAGCGGCCCCATGCCTCCGAGCACTCCGATCATTGTCATGGCGCGCTCCTAGATC
>CALFSF010000583.1 GCA_937917025.1 uncultured Paraburkholderia sp. | reverse complement strand
TGCCTCGCCCGGGATAGCAGAATCCCATCGGGATAATTGCGAACCGGGACTCATCGAGGCATGTGGCGGCGTCGACGCCGAGCCATTTGCGCAGACGCTCTCCGCTGGCATCGTTCCATGGAACGCCTGATTCATGCACGCGGGCGCCCGGTGCCTGGCCGACAATGAGAATGCGCGCGTTTGCTCCAGCGCGCACGATCGGGCGAGGGCCGAGTGGCAGGTACGGCGAACATACCTGACAGGCACGCACCTCGGTCAGAAGGGTTTCGAGCGAGGAAGATTGATGCTTATGCTTAGCCACTTTGCGATCACTGTATGTTCGGCTTGTCGCGATGTTCGTTCCACCGGCCGGCAATTCCCGACACCGCCGGCCTTCGGTTATCCGCACGTCGTACCCGGCATCTTCGAACGCAATCGGAATTCTTGCGCCCGCGGCCATGAGTTCACGTTCACATAGTACGTGCGTTCGTCGACGTGGACGTTGTATCCGCATCGCCATCATTCCAGGGGCAGGTATCGGGGATAGCCCTTAGGAACAGGGAGAAAGCCGGCTGAGCTATTGCTATATTCCGGCAAACGGGCTTTAATGAAATCGTAAGCTTCTCAAGTCTCTTTGCGAATCCTCCTTCTTTCGAGGTCCATAGCCGTGTCTTTTGTTTCGTTGCGTTCCTTCGTAGCTGTCCTTCTCTCCGGCGTCGCCGAACGGAAGGGGTTTGCGCGCGGGAACCCGGAAAGAGCAAAACACACCCGGAGCCGTGCCTGTCCGGCGGACAAGTCCGCACTTCTTTCTGCCCGGCGCTCCGCCTGACTACCCAGCGGTAGTCCACGGAAGCCGGGCTAAACCTCCCACGCATCCCACGACCGACATACGTCGGTAGCAGCGCATCCCCCCGAGGAATGCGCCATGTGGTCACGCATGCGCGCGACCACTCGATCGTGGGTCAATTTCGGCTGGAGCCCTGTTGCGCTGCTGTGAGGCGACGCGTTTCGTCGCCTCGACGGTGCGCGTGGCGGGCGAACGTACGGGTGGTTCAATCACGTCATGAAAACGCAAACTCAATATCCTTCGATGGTCTTCGAGGTCGACAGGGCTCGCTTTCTTGAGCGCCTGCTTGCCGAAACGGACGCCGCGTATTGTCCCGCGCCTCGTCTTACGGGCCCGATAGTCCGCGTGCAATACAAGGGTTATCACCTGACGGCGAGCACCGGGAGGGCGGACGGCGATCTGTACGCCGCCAATCTTCTCGTCGAACGGCCCGGCAATCCGGCCCGCGTATTCCATGCGCTCGACTATTTCTACGACGCGTGCGAGGCGGTGCGCTATGCGCGGGAATGGGGACAACTGTGGGTGGACAGCAATGAATGACATACCTTGCGCGCAGCACCGGGAATCGCGCGAAACCGGACCTGGGCAAACCGGCAGAACCGGCAACAGGAGGCGTGTGGAAATGCAGATACCTGTTCATTTTCGAACCGTGCCGGTTTTGCGGTTTGTCGCACGGGATGTTGACGATCCGGGCGCGGCGCTTCTGTACTGGCTGGGCATTGCTGAACCGTCGTGGGAAGCGAGTTTTTTTCGAACGACGCAACGCTTCGGCGCGCTGATGCAGGTCGTGCTCCCAGATGAGCGGCCTGGCGTATTCGTGAACCGGTTCGCAATCCACACCGTTCTTCCGGCCGGCTGTATCAAGCGGCTAATTTTTCTGGATGATTCATGGCTGGAAGTAAGGTACAGCGGCAATTGCGACGATCTTTGCAATTTGCACCCGGCCTTGACACATGCATGCCGCTAGTGAGGTACCCGCCCAACACCCGGTTGCAGGATCAACAGGCGGTATCGCCAGGCGCAGCCGCGCGCCGCGCCTGGCGTGATCAATCAGCTGATTGCATGCAGATTACCTGTCGGGTTGCGGCGTGAATCGCAAGTAAGTGCTCATGGCATTGACCTCTCATGTGGCGCGCCCTGACGAGGCGCTGAAGTTGCGATACGGCAGGCTTTTTGCATCAGCGGGAATGTCCGTCATAGATATAGCGACGGGACCACGGCAGCGTGTCGGCTCGCCGTCCCGCCTTGCGCCCGACGATCTGGTAAATGGCGACATCGTCGTTCTCGAACGCGTGGGCGCAGCCCGCCAGATAGATGCGCCAGATGCGGTATTTCTCCTCGTCCACCAGTTCGCGCAGCGCCGCTGCATGAGCTTCGTAGTTATCGCTCCAGAGCCGCAGCGTTCTTGCATAGTGGCGACGCAGGTTTTCGACGTCGAAGGCTTCGAGGCCGCCTTCCTGCATCGCATTCAACGCAAGGCTGAGATGGGGAAGCTCGCCGTCGGGAAACACGTACCTGTCGATGAATTCACCGCCGCCGTACGCTGTTTCGCCGCTGCCTGGATCGGTCGATGTAATGCCGTGGTTCATGATGACGCCGTCGTCAGCGAGAAGCGTCTGCACGCGCGTGAAGTAGGCCGGGAGGTTCTCGCGGCCGACGTGCTCGAACATGCCGACGCTCGTGATCCGGTCGAACTGGCCGTCGACGTCGCGATAGTCCTGCAGCCGGATCTCGATGCGCTCCGCAAGACCGGCCGCCTTGACGGACTCGACCGCCCAGTCATATTGATTCTTCGACAGCGTGATGCCGACACAGCGCGCGCCGAACTTCCGTGCGGCGCGAATGACGAGCGCGCCCCAGCCGCAGCCGATATCGAGTAGCGTCTGGCCGGGCTGAAGCTGGATCTTGGTGAGGATGTGGTCGATTTTCGCGAGCTGAGCCGTGGCGAGGTCTTCGTCGCCGCTTTCGAAATAGGCGCACGAATAGACCATGCCGGGATCCAGCCACAACTGATAGAAGTCGTTCGATACGTCGTAGTGGTACTGGATCGACTTTCTGTCGGATGCCCGCGAGTGATTGAAATAGCGCGCCACGCGTTGCAGCCTGCCCGGCGCATCGCCTGAGATTCTGGCGAGCGCGTAGCCCACGTCGATGATGTCGCTCAGCTTGCCTTCGACATCGATCTGGTTTCTGACATAGGCTTCGCCCAGGTTGTCGAGACTGGGATCCAGCAGCAGCGGTACCGCCGCGGCCGATTTCACGTGCAGCGTGACCGCCGGCCGCTCGAACGTGCCGAAGTCATAAGACTGTCCGTCCCATAGCGCGAGACGTGCGGGCATGTTGGCCCGGGCACGAATATCGGTGGTCCATTGCGCCAGCTTCTTTTCCCAAAGCATCTACTTCTCCGTTTTTCTCGTGTTAGACAGGTGTTTTCAGGCGCGCTCGCCGGTCGACGCAAGCTGAATCTCGACGCGCCTGATGTTTTTCTCGTGAGAGTCGAGCATCGCGAGCAGGTCGTTGCGGATCCGCTCGTCGTGAATGGCGGGCAGCAACGCCTGTAACCTGCGGACAACCCATCCCTGGCCGCGGTTCAGAAAAGCCATGCGTTGCGATAGATCGGCGATGGCCATCGCTTTTTCGTAGAAGGCGCCGGTGCGGCGGGTCGGCGTCGCGTCCAGCGACAAAATCGCTTTCGTCAGCACGCCGCACCAGCGCGCTTCGTCCTGGCGGATGCTGACGACCAGTTGCCTGAGTTCCGGCGCGGTGATTTCAGTCGCTGTCTGCGACGTCACGCGTGCGCCCGCGCGCTCGGCCTCGAGCAATTCATTCAGCGCGGCCAGCAACGCTTCCCGCTTCGCCCCCGCGAGCGGCGCGTCATGCACGCCGCTGGCCGGATGCGTCGGCGCGGCGCCGGAGTCGAGAAGGGCCGCCGCGTCGGCGACGATGCGATGCAGGCGTTCCGCCGCGCCGACGATCGTGTCGATCCTGCCCGCGCCGGTGCCCGCATAGAGCGCCATGGCTTCGAAATCGCCAGTCATCGAACGCAGCGGCGAGTCGGTGCTGAAGAGGTAAATGGGACGACCTTCCTCATCTCCGATCACGGTTTTGACGGTGCCGAACGGGTCGCCCCGCTGGCCGTCGGTGACGCTGTTCGCGAGCACCCGCACCCGCGCGCCGCGCGGCCAGTTGATGTGGAACGCGTCGGTCAGAAGCGTCGCGTGTTCGGCGGCGTCGACGATGCGCTGCTTGTGATACGCATGCGCGAACGATTCGTGCGTGGGGATCAGTGCGGTCCCGAGCACGACACCTTGCGCGCCGAAGGAGAGCGCCGTCGCGACATCGGCGCCATCGGCGAGACCGCCTGCGGCGAGCACCGGAATCCGCGCGGCGGCAACGATTTCCGGCAGCAGCATCGCGAGCGGCCGGTCGCCCCAGACGTGGCCGCCGGCCTCCCGTCCCTGCGCGATCAGGACCTGGGCGCCGGCATCTTCGGCAGCGAGTGCGTCCCTGAGCGATCCGACCTGACAGACGACAATGATGCCGGCATCACGCAGCCGCCTGACGACCTCGGGGACCACATCCCAGAACAACCCGACGACGGGCACGCCGAGTTCGATACAGGTCGCGATCTGCGCGTCCAGCAGTTCGGGGTGTGTTGCGGCGGGGATCAGATTGACGCCGAATTTCCGGTCGGTCCGCGCGCGCACCCGCTGGACTTCCTCGCGGATCAGCGCCACTGGCTCGCGCACCATGCCGAGAAAGCCGAAGCCGCCCGCGCCCGTCACCGCGCCGACGAGCTCCGAGCGCGCGACGCCGCCCATGCCCGCGAGCGCGACCGGCCACGTGCAGCCGAGCAGATCGCAGACCGGGCGGTGCAGGGTGCTCACGATGTCGTTGGCCTCGGGAGTGAGATCGATCTGGATTGACATGGCACTTCTCCTTGTTGCAAATCGCGGACGCTTTGCGTTAGCTGTTGAAATCGCGTCCGGCCGTGACTGCCTTCACGTAGCCCGCCCGAATGACAAAGTCCCCGAAATGCTCGTGCGCGCCGCGCGCCGCCAGATGGCCGGACGCGACCCCGAAGCGGCGCTCGCCGTGCAGCGTGTAGGACACCGTGGAGACGGTCAGGTGGACGTCATCGGGTGCGACCGCGAGGCTCGACGCAATCGAATAGAGCCGTGGCGTCAGCGGCCGCAACCCCGCGATGAGATGCTGTGCTTCGATTCCCCTGACCGGAAATTGCCGGATCACGTCGACGACATGGTGGCCGCGCGCAAAGGCCGTGCATTCCTCGGCGCGCCCGGCGGACGTCAGGCGCCTGAGCTCATCCGCGCCGGAACGACGGTCGGCGTGTGCGTCGAAGCGGGCAGCGTCGCTAACGATATTTCGTTTGCGCGTGCCGCCGGCACGCGTGGCGCTTCCAGGCGTGGCCGCGATATCGTCGATCCAGGCGTTCGCGGCTTCGTCGTAGTCGATGCCGGCGAGAAAGCCGTTTACCCACACACGCTGCTTTGAGTCGAGCGACGAGGCAACACCGCTGATGTGTTCCCATTGCGCCTCGGTCAACCCCGGGCCTCGAAACGCCGAAACAGTCATTTCCTCTACCGGCTCCAGATAGACGCTTCGC
>CALFSF010000582.1 GCA_937917025.1 uncultured Paraburkholderia sp. | reverse complement strand
TCTTCATGTGGACGCACGATGCCGCGCTGCTGCTGGCCGTAGCCTGCGTGACGGGCTTCTTCAGTCTCGGTCAATATACGTGGATGCCGACCTGGCTACCCGAGCTGTATCCCACGCGTATTCGCGGCACCGCGATCGCGTTCTGCTTCAACGTGCCGCGCTTTCTGGCGTGGACCGGTCCACTCGTCGCCGGTACGCTGATCGCGCGCTTTGGCGGTTACGGTCATGCCGCGGTGACCGTCGGCTTTATCTATCTCGTCGGCCTCGTGCTGGCGCCGTTCCTGCCCGAAACGCGCGGGAAACCCTTACCGGAGAATGTTTAAGCAATGAACTTCATTTTCACCAGCGATGCGCCGTCGCCGGGCGGTCACTATTCGCAGGCCGTGAAGGCGGGTGGCTATACGTTCGTCTCCGGCATGCTGCCGGGCCCGGGCGTCGCAACGGATGGACCGGACAACTTCGAGCGCCAGGTGCGCGCGACGCTGCAGCACTGCACGCGCGTGCTCGCCGCCGCCGGTTGCTCGCTGACGGATGTGGCGCAATGCACCGCCTATATCGTCGGCATCGGGAACTGGCCGCATTTCAACCGCGTTTATGCCGAGGTGTTCGGCGAGCATCGTCCGGCCCGCGCGGTCGTGCCGGTACCGGAACTGCATCACGGCTTTCTCGTCGAGGTGCAGATGACGGCTTTCACCGGCGCGTGAAACGGGCCGGGTTCGACAGGAGGTGAGCAATGGAGAGCGTCGATGTCGCGGTGCTTCAGCACTGCATCGACTGGCGGGCCGAGGGGCGGCGCGTCGTGCTCGTGACCGTGACGCGCACGTGGGGTTCGAGCCCGCGTCCGGTCGGCGCGATGCTGGCGTTGCGCGACGACGGCGTGGCGTGCGGATCGGTGTCGGGCGGCTGTATCGAGGACGACCTGATTGATCGCACGCGCCGCTGCCTGATGACAGGCGAGCGGCCCGAAGTGGTCACCTACGGCATTGGCGCGGAAGAGGCGCGCCGCTTCGGTCTGCCGTGCGGCGGCACGATGCAGCTGGTGCTCGAGCCGTTGACTGGCCGGGCAGGCCCAGAGGACCTGGGCGGGCTCGGCGAACTCGCACGGCGCGTGGCGGCCGGCGAGCTGGTCGCGCGTGAACTCGATCTCGCGAGCGGCCGTTCATCCATTCGCCCCGCGTTGTCGAACGAACAGCTTCGCTTCGACGGCCACACGCTGATGACGGTGCATGGCCCGCGTTACCGGCTTCTGATCATCGGCGCGGGTGACCTGTCGCGCTTCCTTGCCTCGATGGCCAACGGGCTCGGCTATCAGGTCACCGTGTGCGATCCGCGCGACGAGTATCTCGACGCATGGGACGTGCCCAATGTGCGCCTCGTGCGTACGATGCCCGACGACACGGTGCTCGACATGCGGCTCGACGCGCACAGCGCGGTGGTCGCGCTCACGCACGATCCGAAGCTCGACGATCTCGCGTTGATGGATGCGCTCAAGACCGATGCTTTCTATGTCGCGGCGATCGGCTCGCGCGCGAACAGCGGGAAGCGTCGCGAGCGCCTGAAACTGTTTGACGTGACCGATGCCCAGCTTGCACGCCTGCACGGTCCGGCGGGGATTTTCATCGGCAGCAGGACACCGCCGGAAATCGCGGTGTCGATCGCGGCGGAGATGACCGCGGCGAGAAACGGCGTGCTGCTGCCGGCGGCACTCGACATCACGCAGACCAAGGATGCAAGCGAGAATCTTCAGCTCTGTCCGGCGCTGGCGAACGCCGCCTGACTCGCGGTATCCATGTTGTTCACGCGCCGGGCGCGTGCGTGATCGTCCACCATTCACGACGCAGCGCGTCGCGCAGGATCTTGCCGCGCGCGCTGCGCGGCAAACTTTCGACGACGTAGACGTGTCCCGGCAGCTTCTCGCGCGGCAGGCGTGCCCTGCAATGCGTGAGCAGTTCCCGCGCATCGAGCATCGAGCCCGGATGCGGCACGACGAAGCACACGGATTCCTGCCCGTAGATCGGGTCGGGCACGCCGAGTGCCACCGCGTCCTGCACACCGGCATGCGTGAGCAGCGCGTCCTCGATTTCCTGCGGCACGATCTTCACGCCGCCGCGAATGATCAGGTCGTCCATGCGTCCCGACACCCGGACGAAACCTTCGTCATCCTGTGATGCGACGTCGCGCGTATGAAGCGCGGTGCCGCGGATCGGCTCGATCGAACGGTCCGCGCGAAGCAGGCCGAGTGCGAGCTTCGGTCCGCTCACGACAACCTGGCCTTCCTGGCCGGGCCCGCACGGCGAGCCTTCCGGCGAGACGATCGCGAACCCGATGTGCGTCGCCGGATAGCCGACCGTACCCAGCTTGCGACGCTGCGAACGGTTGCCGCACATCCAGCCCGCTTCCGACGAACCATACAGGTTCAGCACATGAATGCCGTAGTGCGCTTCGAAGCGTTCCCATTGCACCGGCGAAAGTGGCGCGGTGCTGCACGTCATCACCCGTAGCGAGGCGAGACTGCCGCCGCTCACATCGACGGGCGAGTCGAGCAGCATGTTCAGCACGGTGGGGACGCCGGCGCAGACCGTCACGCGATTGTCCCCGATCCATCCGGCGAACTGGCTGCGTGAGAAGCGGCGCGCCACACACAGTGTCGACCCCAGTTGCAGGAACGGCATCAGGCTCAGGATCTGCGCGGAGTACCAGTCGAACGAACGATATTCGAGCGCGCGGTCCGCGGTGTTCAGATCGAGCAGGTCGACGCTGTCGAGGCCGTTCAGCCAGTAGCACGCGTGATCGTAGACGACCACCTTGGGCATGCCCGTGGTGCCCGACGTACAGCACATCGAGGCGATGTCGGTGAGATCGATGTCGACATCGAAGGAAAACGACGTGCCGGATTCATCGCTATCCGCGGTGAAACGGATGACGTCCTCGCGATTTTCGTTCGCGCTGCCGGCCGGCCACGTACCGAAGCGCACGAGCCTGCCGTTCGTGCGCGGCACGACACTGGCGTCGGCTTCGAGCGGCAGCAGGATCAGCGACGGATCGAGCATGTCGAGCAGCTGGAACAGC
>CALFSF010000581.1 GCA_937917025.1 uncultured Paraburkholderia sp. | reverse complement strand
CGCATCGCGAATAACATCGCGCGGCCCGCCTGGGCCGCTTATTAACCGCTCAGGCCGCGGCGACACGCCTGAGTGCTGCCTGAACTTCCTCCGGCTCGAACGAAGCGAGCACATCCGCAACGGGCTTTTCGAGCGTCTTGAGGTTCGAGCGCAACACTTCCTGTTTGACGACCAGCAGCTGGCTCGGATGCATCGAGAACTCGGTGAGCCCCATGCCGAGCAAAAGACGCGTCAGCGTCGGATCGCCCGCCATTTCACCGCAGACCGACACCGGCACGCCCGCGCGTTTCGCCTCGCGCAGCGTGAGCGCGATCAGATGCAGCACGGCCGGATGCAGCGGGTCGTACAGATGCGCCACCGCGTTGTCCGCCCGATCGATGGCAAGCGTGTACTGGATCAGGTCGTTCGTGCCGATCGACAGGAAGTCGAGCCGCTTCAGGAACAGCGGCACCGCGATTGCCGCGGCCGGAATCTCGATCATCGCGCCGACACGTACGTTCGGATCGTAGACGAGCCCCGCGTCGTCGAGCTGACGTTTGGCTTCGCGGATCAGATCGAGCGTCTGGTCGATTTCCTGCGCGTGCGCGAGCATCGGAATCAGGATTTTCACCTGACCGAACGCCGACGCGCGCAGGATCGCGCGCAGTTGCGTGAGGAACATCTGCGGCTCGGACAGGCTCCAGCGGATCGCACGCAGCCCCAGCGCCGGGTTCGCGGCCGTTTCGTAGCCGTCGCCACCGCCCATCGAATCGAGCGGCTTGTCGGCGCCTACGTCGATCGTGCGGATCGTCACCGGCAGACCGTTCATGCCTTCCACCGCGCGACGATAGGCGTCGAACTGCTCCTCTTCCTGTGGCAGGTGCTGCTTGTGGTTCATGAACAGGAATTCGGTGCGAAACAGGCCGACGCCCGTCGCGCCCGCCTCGAGCGCGGCGTGCGCGTCGTCGGGCAATTCGATGTTCGCGCAGAGTTCGATTTTCGTGCCGCACAGCGTTTGCGTCGGCGAAAACTTCAGGCGTTGCAGCTTGCGCTGTTCCAGCGCCTTTTCGCTCTGGCGGTACGAATACTCTTCCAGCACGATCGGCGCCGGATCGACGATCACGATGCCGTGGTCGCCATCGACGATGATCAGGTCGTCCTGCCGGATCAGCGCGCTCGCGTGCTGCACGCCGACCGTCGCCGGAATGCCGAGACTGCGCGCGACGATCGCCGTGTGCGACGTGCGCCCGCCCAGGTCGGTGACGAAACCCTGGAACGTCTGCGTCTTGAACTGCAGCATGTCGGCGGGCGCGATGTCATGCGCGACGACGATCATCTCGTTGCACGCGCCGTGCACGGCGTCGCCGAGCGTCGACGTCGACGCGCCCGCCAGCGCCTTCAGCACGCGCTCCACGACCTGCTCGATGTCGGCTTTGCGCTCGCGCAGGTATTCGTCTTCGATATCGTCGAAGTGACGTGACAGGCGTTCGAGCTGCTCGGTGAGCGCCCATTCGATGTTGTAGCGGCGCGTGCGGACGAGATCGATGGTTTCCTGCACGAGCATCGCGTCGTTCAGGATCATCGAGTGGACGTTGATGAATGCACCCATTTCGCTGGGCGCGTCGGCGGCGAGGTCGGCGCGCAATGCATCGAGCTCGGTATGGACGCGTTGCTGGGCCGTGCGAAAGCGCTCGATCTCGCCCTCGATCTGGGCGGGGCCGATCAGATAGTGGTCGACGTCGAGTGCAGCCGGGGCGATCAGATAGGCCCGCCCGATGGCGATACCGCGTGACACGGGAATTCCATGCAGCGTGAACGACACGCACGCCTCCTCTAGTTGTGTGATGCCGCGGCAAACCGCTGCAATGCTCTCAGACCCCGCCCTTCATTATAAATTCCGCGCTCTCAGGTAACTGCGTGCAGTGCAGCAATACCGAATATTCGCAAACGAGCCGAGGCTCGTCATTCTGAAAACCGGCGCGGCACGCCGATCGTGCCACACATCGGCGGTATCCGTGATGTCACGAGGCAATCGTTAATTGTGGCGCAGTCAAAAAAACGCCGCGTCGATGAACGCGGCGTTTCGCTGTAGCTGTCGGATCGATGCAGGCGAACCGCGCGGATCACTGACCTTCGCCGAACTTATCCGAGATCAGTTTCAGCAATGCGTCCATGGCTTCGGTTTCGTCCGGACCTTCGGTTTCGATCGTTACCGTGCTGCCGATGCCCGCTGCGAGCATCATCACGCCCATGATGCTCTTCGCGTTGATCCTGCGACCGTTACGGCTCATCCAGATCTCCGCCTGAAAATTACCCGCAAGTTGCGTCAGTTTGGCCGACGCGCGCGCGTGCAGGCCAAGCTTGTTCACGATTGTCGTTTCTTTTTGCAGCATCTGGTCTTCCGGAGCGCGGGTTGAAGGTGATGGAGTGAAGTGAATGCGAAGCGGGTTAAACCGGATCGGCTCCGGGCGCCTGCACGGGCAGACATTCAGCCGGATCGACCGTCGCCGCGGCCGGCACCGGGGTACCCGGAACAATCGTATGAATACCTTTTGTCGCGCCGGCGATTGCCTTGTCCACCAGCGTGTCGAGGGGCGTCGCGCGATAGCAGACCGCGCGCACCAGCATCGGCAGATTGACGCCCGCCAGCACGCGCACGTCCGGCAGCGTGGCGAGACGCGCGGCGATGTTGGCCGGCGTCGCGCCGAATACGTCGGTCAGCACGAGCGCGCCGTTGTCTTCCCTTAGCCGCTCGATCTCGGCGTACGCGAACGCGATGACTTCGGGCGGATCGCAGTCGGGCATGACGTCGATCACGCCGATGCGGGCGGGCAAGCCGCCATATATGTGGGC
>CALFSF010000580.1 GCA_937917025.1 uncultured Paraburkholderia sp. | reverse complement strand
CGATCACCTCGTTGAGATTCATGTTGCTTTGCGTGCCCGAGCCCGTCTGCCACACGGCAAGCGGAAATTCGTCGGGGTGTTTGCCGGCGATGATTTCATCGGCGGCTTCGATAATGGCGCGGGCTTTCTTTTCGTCGAGTACACCGAGGCCCTGATTCACTTCCGCGGCCGCGCGCTTGATGACGGCGAGCGCGGTGATCAGTTCGGGCGACTGCTTTTCAGTCGAAATCTTGAAGTTCTGCAACGAGCGCTGCGTCTGGGCTCCCCAGAGTTTCGCATTCGGCACGGCAATTTCGCCAAACGTGTCGCGCTCCATCCGTACGTCTTCAGTCATGGTTCAACTCCACTTGAGAAAGGGTTGTGGCGTGCCGTGTGTCGCGGCACCGCACGTCAAAGCTGGCTGCCCACTGGCAGCAGCATGAAAATTCCCGTCATCAGATTCCTGTAAAAACCCGCGCCCGGATCGAGATTCCAGGTGCGCATCCGGCCATCGACTTCGCCCGTCCAGACAAGATCGCTCGGCGGCGCGCCCGTTGCCTTGAGCTGCGCCAGCTGCGCGGGCGTGGCGAGCTGCACGCGATAGCTGACCGAGGGCGCCGTTGCACGGTCGAAGATGCCTGCCAGCTGATTCGCGAGCGGCACGCTATGGATCACGAGCACCAGTTCCGTGTTGAGATTGGCGGAGCGCGGATCGAGATTCATCGAGCCGATCACGAGAATCCGCCGGTCGATCACGAATGTCTTGGCGTGCAGGCTCGCGCGCGAGGTCGAACCGATGAAATTGACCCGCGAGTGCCGCTCTTCCTGCTGCGGCATGAATTCGTAAAGCTCGACGCCGTGCGCGAGCAACGGCTCGCGATATGGACTGTACCCGGCTTGCACGGCGACTGCATCGGTGGCGGCAAGCGAGTTCGTCAGCACGGCAACCCGCACGCCACGCGCGGTGAGTTCGCCGAGCGCCTTGACGCCGGCATCGTGCGGCACGAAGTAGGGCGACGTGATCAGCACTTCTTTCTGCGCCGCGTTCGCGAGCGCTATGACGCTCTCCATTGGCGGGCTTTTGTAGTCGGGCGAAGGATGGGTGATTTTCTCTGGCGTGTCGGCCTTGAATTCGGCCTTCGCCCATGTGAGCCCGAGTTCGTCCTTCTGGATCTGCGACGCGAGCGGGGTGGCGTTGAGCGGTTTCGCGTTGTACGGGTCGGCGTTGGCGCGCCAGTGCGCGCGCAGTTCGTCGCGCATCGCATCGAGATCGGCGGCGTCGAATTTCTGCTTGTTGAGCGCGCGTAACGGATACGAGGCGCTGCTGTTCCAGTACGCGTCAAAGCTCGCCGAAATGTCATTCGTGACCGGGCCCGCCGCGAGCACGTCGATGTCGCGGAACTGCAGCGTCTCGCTCGCGCTGAAGTATTCGTCGCCGAGATTGCGCCCGCCGACGATCGCGAGCTGGTTGTCGGCGATCATGGCCTTGTTGTGCATGCGCCGCGTGAAATGGTCGAGCTGCGTCAACATGTTGCTCGTGCGCGCGTAGAAGCTTTCGTGCGCGGAACCGAACGGATTGAAGACGCGGATTTCGATGTTGTCATGGGAATTGAGCGCGGCCATCACGCGATCGATGTCCTTGAAGTTCAGGTCGTCGACCAGCATGCGCACGCGCACGCCGTTGTCGGCCGCATAGAGCGCGGCGGCGAGCAGCAGCTTGCCTGTGGTGTCCTCATTCGCGATGTAGTACTGCATGTCGAGCGTCTTCGTCGCGGCGCGCGCGAGTGCGATGCGCATCTGCAGCGCGTCGGCGCCGCTTGCCAGCACGCGAAAGCCGGATTCACCAGGGTGCGTGCGTTCGAGCGGGGCGAGCGCCGCACCAAGCGCGGTGGGCTCCGACGCCGGCAGCGCGTGCGTGATGTCGCGATGAAGGTCGGTAGCCGGTGGACGCGTCGCGCAACCGCTGACGAACGCAAGGAACGCACACGCGAAGGCGACGCGCAGGCAGGTGGCCCACGCGACGTAAATATCGTGCAGCCGAACGCTGTTCTTTTTGCTGTTGTATCCCGGCACCTTTGCGCTCTCCCTGTGAAACGGCTGCCACCGCGTTGCAATTAGCGTACCGCGAGTCACCGCCGCAGCCTGAAAAGCATTCTAAGGGGAATCGGGGGGACAGGCCGACTCGGCCATTCGGCAGATTGTTCGCGCTGGCGCATCGCTTCAGAATGCGTGAACGCGTCGGGCGAATGGAATGGCCGGAATCGTGACGGACACGTCACGGGAAAGCGGGAAGGAACGAAAGGGAGGCGTAAAGCGAAATGCAGCGAACCGGCGAAATCGAAGAAGGGTAGCGAGGCGCGCGGAGCCGGCGGCAAATACACGGCAGCTGGCTGGAGACCCAGCCGCTGCCGTGCGGGCGGTCATCGGGACGATGACCGCAAAGGGCGCATTACGACGCGCGCTGGCTGCGTTCGGGCGGGAGCGACGCTGCGCCGTCGGGATGCGTCGATCCCTTCGCCGGACGGCCTGCCCAGTAGCCCGCGAGCAGCGACCCGGACAGGTTGTGCCACACCGAGAACAGCGCGCCCGGGAGCGCGGCGATCGGCGTGAAGTACAGCTTGCCGAGCGTGGCGGCGAGGCCGGAGTTCTGCATGCCGACTTCGATGGCGAGCGTGCGGCACACGGCCTCGTCGAAGCCGAGCAGGCGGCCGCCCCAGTAACCGCCGAGCAGGCCGATCCCGTTATGCAGCACGACGCCGAGCATCACCACGAGGCCGACGGACGCGATGCTCTTCTGCGTGCCGCCCACGACTGCCGCGATGATCAGCAGAATGGCGACCATCGAAACGAGCGGCAGCACGGGTTCGATCCTGCGCACGAACCGGCTGAACAGGTGGTTCACGATCAGGCCGACGACGATCGGCAGCGCGACGATCTGCAGGATGCTCAGCAGCATCCCGTGGACGTCGACAACGATCGAGGCGTCGACGTACAGGCGCGTGAGGAGCGGAGTCGCGAACACGCCGACGAGCGTCGACAGCGCGCTGATGGTGACGGACAGCGCGACATCGCCGCGCGCCAGATAGATCATGACGTTCGACGCCGTGCCGCTCGCCACGCTGCCGACGAGCACCATGCCCGCCGTGAGGTCGGGCGGCATGCGCAACGCCTTCGCGATGGCCCACGCGGCAAGCGGCATCACGAGGTAATGCAGCACGATGCCGGCGACGACCGGCGCGGGCCGCGTGAACACACGCTGGAAATCGGCCACCGAGAGCGTGACGCCCATCGCCAGCATGATGATCGTGAGCAGCGTGGTGACGTCCGGGGCGATGGGCGCGACAGACGTCGGCGAAAAATAGGCCGCGAACGAAACGAGCACGGCCCACAGGGGGAAAAGA
>CALFSF010000579.1 GCA_937917025.1 uncultured Paraburkholderia sp. | reverse complement strand
GTAACGACAGGCAGATGTCATACAGGCCCTCGAACGTGTGACGGCGCTCGTTTAGCGGCGCCGGTTGTGGATAGCACACACCCTGCCCCTTTACGTCCAGGGCGTTGGCGAGATTCAGACATCCGATGTAAAAACCCAATTCGGTACGAAGCATGCGAAAAAAGCTCAAGACGTGGTCGGCCGACTGGGCAACCGCATCCGCCGCGAGATTGATGCCGCGACCATGTAGCTCCGTCAGCGCTCTCGCACCGGCCTCGTCACGGTCCGCTATCGTAAATGTCAGCGAGGGCGGTTTGCGCTGAAAGAGTCTTTTTAGCAGATTCCGGTCGAGCTCGTTGGGCTTGCGTAGAACGTAGCAGACGCCCTTGTTGCCTTTCCCGAGTCCGGTGCTGATCAGTGTCCCATTGCGGAATTGCAGTTCCTTCAAGTGCTCCTTGAGCGTGTCGAAGTAATCATCCGCCAGTTCGCGCTGGATCATCGAAAAAAAGGTCGTGAATCCTTCCGACCTGAAGTCACTGGCAGAATGATCGGCGACCTCCCTGAGTTTGAAGAGCACGGAAATGAACGCCTGCATCAACTCACGCGCGCTGCTCAGAATGGCGGCCGGATAATGGTTGAAAAATCCGTAGTAGCTTTTCTTCTCAATCTCGATGGCCTCTACCGCGATGGCGTACAGCGCACGAACTGTTGCAGCATTGGTCACACAGTCACGCAATACGTCCTGCCTGTAGAGGATCTGCTGAGGATCGCACAGGCTCATCATCACGGCCTTTCGGGCAACATCGAGCAGAAACGCGTCGCCCGAGGCCATCGCCGAAAAGAGCGTGTTCAGTTCAAGGTCCACAATGAGCGTATCGGAACCCCATGGAAGATCGCCGCCCAGCAGGAAGTCCTGGTCTCTATACATCAGATGGGCTTTCATGATCCGATCCGCTCCGTTAGCTGGTCATACGTCAGGCGATATTGGCCCGCCAGGGACAACGCATAAGAGCGTCCATCGGCGGGACGCCGAACGACCTTGAATGTACGGGTGACAACCGCGTCAGGGACGACTTCACTGAGCATGCTAACCGTCTGGACACTCAGGCTGGAGAGCTCTTCAATGAAGGTCACATAGACGCACAGTGCGTCCAGCTCCATGACCCAGCGCATCACCTTCTGACTGAGATACAGCGCGTCCTTGAGGGAAGTCGAACTGAATATCTCATTCATGATAATGATGCTTCTCGTGGTGGCACACCCCAGGATACGGTGAATCCGGAAGAGATCGTCGTGCAGCTTGCCACGCAGGTTTTTCATGTCCTCCTGCCGCTCGAAATGCGTGAAGATCTGATCAAAGAGAAAAAGCCTCGCTTCGCGACCGGGGACCAGCCAGCCGATGGCGGCAAGATAATGAAGTTGCCCGAACGTACGCGAAAAGGTGGTCTTGCCGCCCTGGTTCGGGCCCGTTACCACGATGATCCGTTCCTCGCCTTTCAGGTAGAAATCGTTACAGACGATGTGCCCGTTCTCGCGCCGCAGCTTTTCGGCGAGCGCGACGTCAAATCCATCCACACTGCAGATATCCTTCGTGTCGGCCGACATCCCGGGATAGCAGAACGACAGGCCCATTTCCCTGAGTCGCGATATGTGTTCGAGACAGGCGGCATAAAACTGGATTTCCCGGTCAAACCGTTCAACAACATGATCGACGAAATCGGCATGACCGCTGCAAAACGCGAAGAGCGGCGTGAAAACCTCTGGATACAGTCGCGCAACGAACTCGAGTACATTCGCCTCGACATGGTTCATGTCCGGCGAATCACGCATCTCGATGCTGTGGCTCTTTGCGTTGCCCTGTTTGAACTTTTCGAAGGTCTTCTGCACGTCTTCACTGTAGTCGATCTCGTCGGCATACCTGCGCACAGTGACGCTATTTCCTTTAACGAGGATACTGTATCGCACCTGGTCCAGCGCGACCCTGATGCGTGACTCTTCTTCCTTCAATGCCAGAAATGCGCGTCCCTGTGCATAGGCCTTGAGGTACTCAAGAAAGGCCGTGAGACCAGAAGAACTGGGCGCAGCGGCCTCCAGATCCTGTGCAAAGTCCACGATCGCGGCGCAGTATATCTGGGCACCATCGAGAAAATAACGTTGCTTCTGCTCTCGATAGTACAGCTTGGCCGCGGCCGCAAGCTCTACACGCATCGCCTGCATCCGCGTGGCAAAGGCGTAGACAACAGAAGCTATTTGACCACGCTGTAGATCACGAAAGGTCTCTTGACGATGTCCAATGTACTCGACGTCCGCGAGCGCC
>CALFSF010000578.1 GCA_937917025.1 uncultured Paraburkholderia sp. | reverse complement strand
GAACAGCACGTAGACGTTTTCCTTCTTCCAGCCCTCGATGTCGGCTTCGAGCGTGCGCGGGTATTTGTCGAAGTCCTCGTTCGGGCCGAACTGCAGGCGGTTCACGAAGATGCTCGCGACCACCGGATCGCCGTGCTGGCGCGCGAGGCGCATCAGCGAGAGATGGCCTTCGTGCAGGTTGCCCATCGTCGGCACGAAGGCAGTGCGGTTCTGGCCGCGCAACTGGTCGCGCAATTCGTGGATCGAGCTGATGACTTTCATGATCGGTCGCGGGTTCCTTGCGGATTTTTTAAGCGGGAGAGGGTGCGCCGCCGGCGAATCGCCGGGTGTTCACGAGGCGAGCCTCATGCAGGCAGGTAGGCGAGGCGCACGTAGATCGGTGCGAACGGCTCGGCCTGGGTGATCTCGATCAGCGATTCGCGCGAGAGTTCGAGCATCGCGATGAAGTTCACCACCACGACCGGCACGCCGCGCGTGGTGTCGAACAGGTCGGAAAACTCCATGAACCGCGCGTTCTGCAGGCGCCGCAGGATCACGCTCATGTGTTCGCGCACCGAGAGTTCCTCGCGCGAAATGCGGTGATGCTGCACGAGCTTCGCCCGCTTGATCACGTCGGCCCACGCGGCGCGCAGGTCGTCGGAATTCACGTCGGGAAAGCGCGGCGTGATGCTCTGCTCGATGTACACCTCGGCGCGCAGGAAATCGCGCCCGAGCTGCGGCAACTGGTCGAGACGCTGCGCGGCGAGCTTCATCTGCTCGTATTCCAGCAGGCGGCGCACGAGTTCGGCGCGGGGATCCTCGACTTCGTCGCCGGTGTCGGCCTTCTTCACCGGCAGCAGCATGCGCGACTTGATCTCGATCAGCATCGCGGCCATCAGCAGATACTCGGCGGCGAGTTCGAGATTCGTCTTGCGCAACTGGTCGACGTAGCCCAGATACTGGGTGGTGACGTCGGCCATCGGAATGTCGAGCACGTTGAAGTTCTGCTTGCGGATCAGGTAGAGCAGCAGATCCAGCGGACCTTCGAACGTTTCGAGAAAGACTTCGAGCGCGTCCGGCGGGATGTACAGGTCCGTCGGCATCTTGAAGAGCGGCTCGCCGTACAGGCGCGCGAAAGCAATGCCGTCGACGGTATCAGGCGTCGAATCGGTCGCGGGCGCGGCGAGCGCTGCGTCGGGACGTCCCGATGCGGCGCGGGCCTCGTCGGCAGTCGTCACGCTCAGAAGTTCTGGTAATAGACGTAAGGCGTCTGTTCAACGCGCGACGATTGCTGCTTCGCGCGCTCGTCCAGATCGATCGGCTGCTTGTCCCACAGCAGCGAACGGCCGCGGCGCTGTTCCGCTTCCAGCGTGGGCTTTTGCTGCTTCATCTGATTCAGGAATTGCGTGATATCCGATTGATACATGGTTCGACGTCCGTGAGAGAAGAATGCGGCCTTGGCGCTGGCGCGAGCCGCTGTCGAGCGCAATTTTACCGCAAGCGCCCGGCCCGGTCGAAAAGTCGCGGAACATTCCTGCCGCCGGGGCGTCGAAGCGCGGGCGCGGCGGGCTGCACGAGCGCCGCCGCGCCCGGTCACGCGGGCGGGCCGGCCGGCTCTGGCGCTTCCCGCCAACGGATTTATTTGAGACTGCCGGGCCGTGCCGATGTGGTCAAATAGCGAGCTTCGGTGCGCATGCGCGGCGCCGGGCGGAAATAACCAGTAACGGCCGGAGGTCCTGTTTGGCGGGGTGTGTGATCGAACCGTCGCGCGTGTCGCGTGAAGCACCCGGTGCGGGGCGCATGGACGCCGCGCGCCTGAAGGCGCGCACGCTCAGGGTGTGGCTCGTCTTCAGCTTCCTCGCGTTCGTCTGCGCGCTCGGCGCCGGCAGCGCGCAGGCGCGCACGGCGCCGTCCTACAAGATCGACATCGAAACCTCGCCGCGCGCGCTGCGCAAGCTGCTGGAAGCGCACCTCGATATCGCGCGCTTCGCGAAACGCGAGGACATCAGCGACGACCAGTTCGAATTCCTCGTCACCGCGACGCCGCAGCAGGTGCGCGACCTCACCGCGACGCAGGGCTATTTCTCGCCGGTGGTGCGCACCGACGTCCGCACGGTCGACGGCAAGCGCGAGGTCACGGTGAGCGTCGATCCCGGGCCGATGACCACGATTGCGTCGATTTCGCTGTCGTTTCGCGGGCCCGTGCTGACCGAGGACCCGGCGCAGGAGAACGCGGCGCGCTTCGCGTTTTCGCTGCACGAAGGCGACCCGTTTTCGCAGAGCGACTGGGACGGCGCGAAGAGCGCCTCGCTGAAAGCGCTGCAGGCGCGCCGTTATCTGGGCGCGAAAATCTACCACTCCGAGGCGCGCATCGATCCGCGCACGCACGAGGCGAAGCTGAGCGTCACGTTCGACAGCGGCCCGACGTTCACGATGGGCAAGCTCGATGTCTCCGGCACGCGCCGCTATCCCGGGCAGATCATCGAGAACGTGAACCCGATCACGGCCGGCGACATCTACGACGAGCAGCGCATCGTCGAACTCCAGCGCCAGTTGCAGAACACGCCGTACTACGCGAGCGTCGCGATCGATACCGACAGCGATCCGGCGAAGCCGCTCGAAACGCCCATCCACGTCAAGGTCAGCGAATACCCGTACAACAGCATTCGCGGCGGCGTCGGCTATTCGACCGACAACGGCCCGCGCATCCAGGGGTCGTATTCGTATCTCGATACGTTCGGCGCGGCGTATCCGTTCACCGTCGACGGCCGGATCGACCAGATCCAGCAGTACGGCCAGGTCCAGCTCGCGATGCCGCCGGGCAGGCGTGGCTGGGTGAACAGCGTGCTCGCGTCCTATACGACCACCGACGTCTCCGATACGCGCATCTACAGCGCGCGCGCCGGCGTGCAGCGCACGCGCACTTCGCAGTTCATCGATTACGCCTATTCGATTCTTTACTACCAGGACCGGCTGGACCAGAACGCCGGTCCGCCCACGACGAGCCGCGCGCTCGTGCCCTCGTGGTCGTGGACGCGCCGCAATACCGACGATCCGCTGTTCCCGCGCTCGGGCAACCTGATCCACGTCGAGGCCGGTTTTGCCGTGAAGCACGTGCTGACCGACCAGAGCTTCGTGCGTGGCTACGCGCGCGGCCAGCAGTATCTGCCGATCGGCAAGCGCGACCTCGTGCTGTTTCGCGCGGAACTGGGCGGCGTGTTCACGAGCGGCTCGTCGAGCGGGATTCCGGCGTCGCTGCTGTTCCGCGCGGGCGGCTCGAATTCGGTGCGCGGCTATGGCTTTCAGAGCATCGGTAACAACGTCGACGGCTCGATCCTGCCGACCAAATACCTCGTCACCGCGACGACCGAATACCAGCACTGGTTCGATCGCGACTGGGGCGCCGCGGCGTTCTTCGATATCGGCACGGCCACCGATACCTGGGGTGAGCGCGTGTTCTATCCGGGCGTCGGCGTGGGCGCGCGCTGGCGCAGCCCCGTCGGCCCGGTGAACGTCGACCTTGCGTACGGCATCCGTAACCACAGCGTGCGTCCGTATCTGACGCTCGGCATCGCTTTCTGATTTCATTCATGACGACGGATACGCCCGCCAACCCGCCACCCGACCAGCCCGGCGACGCCACGCC